>NZ_JAMPSX010000025.1:0-89313 GCF_028484875.1 Providencia sp. PROV032 | reverse complement strand
ACCGGGGTTTGTGCCACCGAAAGGAGATACGGTAGCGTCGTCAGGTAATGGCAAATGGATACAACTTTTTAATGATACAGAGTTAGCGTAATTGCGGGTATGTAGCCGCATGTAGTTGAGTATAAGAGGGCGACGGGAGAAATCCCGTCTCCTACACGATTAAAATTTAATATTAGATGGGAAAAATATCACTGTCATTAGTGGTTATTAGTCCCTCCATATAAACAAACTGGGTATAACCAAAAAGGGACGTTTTTACAGTCTTGAATACATGTGTGCTGTCCCCACATTACGCAAGAAAAAGCGGGTGTAGTGGACAATAGTAGTACAGGGATTAGTAGGGTATAGAGTACTTTTTTCATAACAATCTCCGTAGAAACATAAAATATGGTTGTTATCTATTAAATACCACTAACATGAAGTAATAATCTAAATCACCTCAATGATTGAGTTAAATATAAAGTGGGATTAAATGCAAAAAAATACTCAAGTAAGAATCAAATTTAATAAGAATGAAATATTATTGTCATATTACTGTTATCTTTAGGTATGTAGAGCCACTCTTTAAGAAATGAATAAAAATGGTTGAAATAGTTCAGTAGAAAAATATTAATATTATGGGGTTACCTTATAATAAGGTATTAGATATTGGGTTAGGCTACAAGATAAGATCAGTGTATCTATCTAGCAAAATAGAGTAAAACCGTAATAGTTCGTTTGTTAATCAAATGAATGATACAAATATTAATCAAGAAAGGAATCTCTTAAAAGATATTCACTAGATTAAATGCATGAGTTTTAATATCTAAAAAGAGAGTGTAGCGGTAGTTTATATGTGCATTTTCTAGGTAATTTCTGATAATTTATTCAAAATTGATACTATTAGTTTATAGAGACTGTACTGCGGGTCTAAAAACCGTTTATCGCGCTACAACAGAAGCTCTCGCACTGATATTGTTGGCGAAACTCACTTTAATCTGAGATGAAATATACTCAAAAATTAGTGAAAGTTGGTACTCACTCTGAGAAAACGTGAATACATTTTTACTTATCCTGATGATATCCGCAAAGCGATTTATACAACCAATGCCATAGAGCCATTAAACAGCGTTATCCGTCATACGATTAAAGAACATAAGGTCTTCCCCAGTGGTGACTCTGTGCGGAAAGTGATTTATTTAGC
Organism: Providencia sp. PROV032; assembly: GCF_028484875.1. NCBI lineage: Bacteria > Pseudomonadati > Pseudomonadota > Gammaproteobacteria > Enterobacterales > Morganellaceae > Providencia > Providencia sp. PROV032. The sequence goes on along the minus strand of NZ_JAMPSX010000025.1, from coordinate 88,130 downwards.
AATTGAATCAGCTTCTAAAAATGGAGTATGCCAATTCAAAACTGGAAATAGTAAATGAGTCATTTTATTATTGATTTCGGTGACCGTCTAGACGGCCATATTTAATAAAAAGGTAAATACATAGAATTACTTACAGGGTTTATTTATACTCTTAATTGAGCACGTATCGCTACTCACGGTACTACTAATAATGCCTTCTCTTTCTAATTCAATTATCATCTTATTATATAAAGCTTCCTGCTCTGGCTTTATTATCTTCTCGACAAAGTCATCTATAGGAATATTTAATATATTCAATATATTAAAAACAACTTCGAGGCTTATCGTGTTAATACCCCGTTCATACCTTGAAACTTGTTGCTGACTTATAAAAATAAGTTGTGCTAGTTTTGCAGCTGAAATTCCTTGACTTTTTCTTACGTATCGAATGTACAATCCGATTTTTTTATTTAATCTCATATTATCTATCTATTTAAGTGGTTTACTTTTCAGGAGTGGAAATAATAGTTAAAAGTCACAATTGTGTAAACAATCATAATTGGATAAAAATATATTTTATTTATTTTTTAACGATGTTTTTGATTTTAATTTTCTTTAAAAATATAAGGTTAAGTTAAGTTGTAAATAAAGAAAAAATTATGTGTAAATTTTATTACATTATGGTTTGTTGGATTGTTTATAAGTTTGAATGAAATGGCTTTATATAAAATCTTAAATTTCATTTTCTTTTTTTGATGGTTAATTAAAGCGTAAATGATGTTTTGTTGTTAATTTTATTCTTACGCTGATTGTCATAATTAGTAGCATTGCTTCTGGAATTAGTTTATAAGCAATAAATACTAAAAGATATGTTTTATTTTTGTAAATATAGTATTTATTAATATTTTGATTTTAATTTTATATTCATTCATTGGGTTGATTTTTAATTGTTTTTATAATTCGAGTGTCTTTTTTTAAAAAAGTCATCTTTTAACGAATATTGCTGGATGTGTTTTTTTTAATTATAGTTATTAACGGGCCTAATACTTCATTGGGTTCATTTTCTCATTATTAATTTAATAAATTTACTGGCTCATTAATTTGAGATGAATGTCTTATTTCCCTAACCTATAGTTCTGATATCAATTATCAGAGCCTAAATAAACTATATATTAAACATTTAACATGAGTATTAATTTATGCGTAATTTAACATTTTTAGTTCCAACTGCTTTGATTTTATTATCAACTTCAGCTTTATCTAATGCGGCATCAAATGCGCAAATGACGATCACCGCTAATGTCGTTGCGGCGACCTGTGATGTGTCTGTATCTGCTGCGAATTTGGATTTAGGTAACTTTGCTCAATCACAATTTGCTACCCAAGCTGTGGCAACTCCGCTTTCTGCAAGCGTTAAAAACTTCACTATTGGTTTGAGTGGCTGTGAAAATCCCAAAGCCATAGGCGATACTGCAAATGTTGTGGTATCAGGCCAAACACTGGGAGGGAATACCAATATGTTTAATAGCACAGGAACAGATTCCGGCATCATGCTGAGTCTAGCGGGATCACCAACAACCTATATTACGAACCAAGAAAAAATTGAAATTGCGGATGCAAGTACTACGAACGCAAATGAGTTCAATGGAAAAACATTAGCATTTCAAGCAGGATTAGCAGCGACATCTACTACACCTCAAATTGGTGTAGTAAATGCACCAATTTTATTTAGCTTTGCTTACAACTAATTAAGTATGTAGTGAGTTTTTATAACTCACTACACTTATTTTTTGAGGTTTTTGAATGCAACGTATTTTTTCTACTATATTTTATTCTTTTATTGCATTGGGCGCGATGTGTTGTTCAATTCTTTCCTATGCCAACGGTTTTGGTATTAACGCCACTAGGTTGGTATATCCCGAAAGGAGCAAAGATATTAGTACAACAGTACGAAATACGACTGATAATGTTATTTATTTGGTACAGGCAGGAATAAGTCGGGCTCAAGATAGTATGGTGTCTGCTCCTTTTACGGTGACACCACCCTTATTTCGTTTGGAACCAAATAGCGTTAATCTAATTCGGATTACATTAAATGCAACTGACTTACCTAAAGATAGGGAATCTGTATTTTATTTACATACATCTGCATTACCAGCCAGTAAAAAAATAAATAATGAGCAGGCATCCGATGATATACCCGCAGCGATTCAATTTGCAGTGGGCAACATAATTAAGGTGTTTTATCGTCCAACCAATTTATTAACGACTTCAGAAGAAGCGCAAAAAAACCTGAAGTTTTTAGTCATGGAGAACGGATTAAAAGTTGTTAATGATTCCCCCTACTATGTCAGCTTATCTTCACTAACCGTTGGAGGAAAGAAAATACCATTAAATACTCCTGAAGAATTAATGATATCACCGTTCAGTAACCATGTATATCCAATGAAAAATACAGCCGGAGTTATTGAGTGGAAAACAATAAATGATATCGGAGGAAATAATGCTTATACAAGTCATTAAATGTATTTTAGCGGTAACTCTAGGCTTATTTTTAGTAGTACCACCTACATCAGCAATCATATTAAATTTTTCGGCAACAATTAATGAGGGTACTTGTACATTAAGTTTAGATAAATCAGCCCTATCTTTAGGGGATATTAGCCAGAATTCACTAACTGCAGAAACATTGGTGTCAGCTGAACCATTTACCTTACAAGTTACTGATTGTCAGGGAAGTAGCGTCAAAGGTTTAGTACCAATCGTTAAAGTGACGGGGACGGGTGTGACTCAAGACAATAAGTGGCTATTTCGACAGGATACTAGCTCGTCATCAGGGGCAGGTATTTTGGTCATTCAAAGTAATTCGGTGCCTAATTATAGCCAATCTGAGGTTAAAAATGGTGCAACATACCCGCTCGCGGCAGGGGGGCAAACACCTTTAAATCAAGAGCTTTCTTTTTATGCCGGAGTCAGTTGTGGTGGCAATAGTGGGTGCAGTGTCGTTAATACTGGGGTGGTAACGGCCAAGCTTCTATTTGAATTTAATTATCAATAACACAAAATGTGTAATATAAACCTTAGATACAATAAAAAAAGATTTTTTCTTATTATATTGATGTTATTAACACAGACTGTATATGCAAACTCGGGAGGAATTAGTCTCAGTCAGACACGGGTTATTTTTAATGAAGATAAAAAGTCTGTTCCATTAACAGTGAAAAATACGAGTGAAATAAACTACTTAATTCAAAGCCGAGTTTTAACCTCATTAAAAGAGACTATATCAAGTGATTTTATTATAACACCGCCATTATTTACTTTAAAAGCGGAGAGCCAGCAGGTATTACGAATTATAGCGGATAATTTGAATTTACCGACAAAACAAGAATCACTATTTTATATATCGGTAATTGGCATTCCTGCACAAAAAAAAGAGGAACAGGATGTGACTAAATTATCGATGGGTATTGCATTTAGTATTAAATTATTTTATCGGCCATTAGGCCTAACTGCTCCAAATGAAAAAATATATTGTAGCTTGTTGTTCAACAAAAAAAACAATGAAACAGAAATAGTCAATCCAACTCCCTATTATCTCACTATAGGGGAGCTAAAAATGAATAACCAAAAAATTGATTTGAGCTATGACGAATCAATGATTTCACATTTGGTTATTTAAAAATCCCTGAGAATTTTTTAGGGAAAACAGCTGGATGGAAAATCATTACTGATGCTGGTGGCTTATCACCTGAATGTCATCACCGTATTTGAGGGGTATGAAAGTGAAATTAAAATATATTTATCTGTTTATTTTTTCACTGCTGTTTTCTTCTGGCGTATTTTCAAAAAACAATGCTAAAGAAGAAGAGAATGGTGGTATTTCATTTTATGTATTACGCGTCATTTATATGCAAAGTGATAAAAATGGTGTGGTGTTGAAAATTCATAATAAAAGTAACAATGTTTATCTTCTTCAATCAAAGGTAGTTAATGTTATTCCAGAAACAGGGGACGCAGATATAGATAATACCTTACAGCAGGATGTTCCTTTTATTGTTACGCCACCATTGACACGTCTTGAAGCTAATAGTGAGTTAACACTTCGCATCCGTCGAAATAATAACCCAGTACCAAACGATAAAGAATCTGTTTATTACATCTCGATGCGAGCAATACCCGCTCAGGAAAATAAAACTAAAAACGATATCTCGATGGTGGTTGTGAATAATTTAAAGCTGTTTTACAGACCAGATGGTTTAAATAAACGTGGTGTTGTTGAAATGGCAGATAAATTGCAATTTTCAATCCGCAGTAACCAATTACAGGTTAGAAACCCAACGAAATATCAAGCGACATTTTCAGCTTTAAAGGTTGGTGATTATGTATTTGATAAAGCTGCATTGCGCCGAATGGTCCCTGCACAAGGAATACAAACTTATTCATTGCCAAAAGCGGTACAAGGGGAAGTGACTTGGCAATTAATCGATGAAGATGGCTGGAACACCAAAACCATAAGCCAAGGACTATAACCTTTAGTCAATCATCCAGTTTAATTATCGGAATTTATGGACGTCATCCCATGATGAAGAAAAAAAATAAAATGAGACTTTATCCCGTACTTATGGGGGTTTCTGTTTATACAGGGGCATCTGGTGTATTGGCTAAAGATTACTTTGACCCTAATTTATTGGCTCTGAGCAATGGGCAAACTGAAATTGCTGATTTAAGTTTCTATGAAACGTCAGGGCAAATCCCCCCTGGAACGTACTCTATCACACTATTGGTTAATGGAAGTGATAAAGGTCAATATGTCATTTCGTTCAAACCTAACCCGCAAGGTGTTGTGGAACCAGAAATGACGCCAGCATTATTAAATAAGGTCGGCATAGACACCGAACATTTACCTGCATTTCAGGGATTGGCGGTGGATAAACCTATCAATGATTTAAAGCAACTTATTCCAGATGCATCTTGGTCTTTTGATTTCCCTACATTGAGTTTTAAGTTGAGTATCCCACAAATTGCTATGCAACCTGCGGTACGTAATTATGTTGACCCTGAATTATGGGATCAAGGCATTCCAGCATTCATGATGAATTACAGCTTTAACGGTGGCCGTAACTGGCGTGATAGTGGCAAATATACGCCTTCATCTGAGCAGACAAACCTCTATGCCAATATTCGCAGCGGGCTAAACTGGCAAGCTTGGCGTCTTCGCAGTGATATGGTTTATAGTCGTAATGAAAACGCTACTAAGGGCCAAGGAACGAAAACCAACCAACGAACCCAGTTCAATAATACCTACGTGGCGAGAGATATTCAGCCATGGCGATCTGAAATTTTGATGGGGGAAAATAGCTCTGGTAATGATGTGTTCGACAGTATTCCATTTCGTGGCGTTAAGCTCAATTCCAATGAAGAGATGTTGCCTAACAGTTTAAGAGGCTTTGCACCTGTTATTAGTGGTGTAGCACAGTCTAACGCACGGATCACTGTCACACAAAACGGCAATATTGTTTATCAAACTTTTGTGGCGCCGGGGCCTTATCGCATTGATGATTTATACCCAAGTGGGCAAGGTGGCGAGTTAACGGCAACGATCACGGAAGCGGATGGTACGGTGAGAACACAGGACATTGCATACTCTTCACTACCGATTATGCAACGACCGGGTGGCTTTAAATATGAAGTTACTGCAGGGCGTTATAATGGAAATATCACGCACGGCTCTCGGGAATCGGATTTTGCGTTGGCAACGCTAGTTTATGGCCTACCCTATGACATCACGCTTTATGGCGGAAGCTTACAGGCTCAAGACTATATGTCTTTTATGGGCGGTGTAGGGTTATCGTTAGGGGATTTCGGCGCTATATCCTCTGATATCACGACTTCACGGGCAAACGTAAAAGCACAGACTAACACCCAATCTGGGAATTCATATCGGCTACGTTATTCCAAAAGCTTATTAAGCACAGGAACTTCCATTGATTTAGCCGCTTATCGTTATTCCACTCAAAATTATTATAGTTTTGCGGATTTTAATAATACAGGTTATCAGTTGAATGAAGACCAAGTTCCGTGGCGGCAATATCACCAGCGTTCAAACTTTCAGGTTCGTGTAAATCAAAATTTGAGGAATTACGGCTCCCTTTATTTATCTGCATCGCGTCAAGACTATTGGAATAATGGCCAAACTAATGACCAACTTTCTGCTGGATATAACAGTTCACTATATGGTGTGAACTATAGCCTGAATTACAGCATTGATCGGATAAAACAAGACAATAGCTGGCCTGAAAATCGACAATTTTCATTGAACCTTCAGGTACCTTTCAGCTTGTTTACCTCCACCGGTTCATTGAGTAACAGCTATGCCAATTACCAAATGTCACATAACAGTCAGGGAGATGTGCAACAACAGATAGGGCTAAGTGGCTCAACACTGGATAATCGCCTGTCTTATAACCTGAGTCATGGGCACAGTAATCGCGATATTGATGATACCAGCACGTTAAATCTCGGTTATCAGGGCAGCAAAGGTTCAGCCAACATGGGGTATAGCTACAGTAACCAATATCGTTCACTGAATATGAGTGCGAATGGTGGGGCAATCGTGCATTCAGAGGGGATTGTTTTCGGCCAAACCATCGGCAATTCAGCAGCGCTTGTGAGCGCGCCAGATACTAGTGGAACCTCGATTATGAGCGGTAATATTAAAACTGATAGCCAAGGGTATGCGTTGGTACCGTATTTGTCTAATTATCAAAAAAATAGCATCAATTTAAACCCAGCCACTTTACCTGAAGATGTGGATATCACTCAGTCAAGTGTCAATGTTTATCCAACGAAAGGGGCCATTGTGCGAGCAAACTTTAATACGCGGGTCGGTTATCAAGCATTAATTACGTTAAAACATCGTGGACAACTACTGCCATTTGGCGCCGTAGTGACAGTGAAAGACAGCTCTCATGAGAATAGTACAGGCATTGTCGGTGATGCAGGGCAGGTATACTTAAACGGTTTAAAGGATAGTGGAATATTGTCCGTTAAATGGGGAAACTCAGCATCTCAGCAATGCCAATCTGCATTTAATTTTGCCGCAATGGGTGATGCGATAGCAAGTCAGTCGATAAAAACCTTTAGTTTGGATTGTGGGGGGGGAAAATGAAAATAATAAAGCTAGTGGTATGTTGTTTGTTAGGGTTATCTTGCCTAAATATTCCAATGTCTCAATCCGAGACGATAACAATTGGTAAAGGTACAGGGGTTGTGTGGGAAGGGATGCCTTTTAATGTGACACTAGATAAGATGCTTTATAATTCCAGCTTGCAATTGAAATATGGTTTATTAGTCATTAGTTCTCATAAACAAGAATGTATGAGTAGTACTAATCTGACTAATATTGATGGTTATCCCGTACTAAAAATAACGGAAGGTGTTGGCTTGCTTCCAAGGGCAACAGGTGTTGTAAACTTTAAATTGTATAATGGTACGAGTGCCAGTCTAACTGGGACATTAGGATTACCGGAGACAGAGGGGATAGGAGTCAATAATGAAATTGTAACCTCCTCTCCTGGTTATGGGTGGTGCTTACCTCCATCAATGAGCCCAAGTTCTAATTTTTATGCCGCTATGGAACCTAGGGTTGTAAATATTGCAGGAAGCTGGGTAATGATAGCGGATGGAAGCCAGTCAAGTAGTGAAATACAATTGCAGCCAATGTATGCTGCTAGCCTAGCAGCTGGTACTGGGACAGGTGACCTTACTACAGCTATTTTACCGAGCAATATTACTCTTAGAGTTTCAACATTAGAATGTTCTGTTGACACAGTAACAGCAATTAATTTCGGATCGGTAAGTAGTAACACACAGCAAAATAGTGAATTGGCAACAGTAACCGCTCCATTGAACATAACCTGTGGTCAACCGACCGACCAAATAGATGCCAATATTAATGTGCAATTTCGTGCTATATCTGGGCTTTATAATAATACACCGACACAATTGAGCCTAGACCAAGGTGGTGGCTATATTACTGGTGAAATTAATAATGTAACAGGTAGCGGTGATTGTGGGTTAACTAGCGGAATTACTTTTGATAACCAACAAATTAAACTAGGCAATATTACCACGGCAGATTCAACGAAAGTATTGAATAATAATGTGACTTGGCGATTATGTTCTGGTGGAAGCAATTTACCAGTAGGGGATGTAACCGCTTCTACGGAAATGTTAGTGACATTTAACTAATCACATCCCATCACTTTAATTAGCTAGCAATAAGGGCTTGAATGGAACAAGCCCATATTTAAATTCAAATTCAGATTAAATTTAATTTTATGGTGCTAGATCCCACTAGAAGTTACTAGACCTTCTTGGAAGTCAAAAACAATTAACTGGTTGTTTTTGTTTGAAAAATTGGAAGTCTTGAGAGGTCTTTAGAAGTCGTACTGGTGTCCCCTGCAGGAATCGATTCCCTTAATTATCTTACTGATAAAATATAACTTTTATTTTAATTTTTATTTTTCTATACATAATTATATACATTCCGTTTGGAATCATGGTAATCCCTGTTTCAGAATTGAAATGTTCTGATTGTCAGCAAAACGTTATTTTTTCATATGAATCTTCCCGATTTATTTTATGAGAATGTCCCATCTATGAACACTCTGTTTTTTGGGGAGGAATACCTCATAAACAACAACTATATTTATCACATATCAATTTATTTACAAATATTTACAAAAAAGAAGGGCAATAATTTAGATGTATGCAAAAAAATAGTAGGAAGTGCAAATAAAACCAAATAAATGCAAATAGACACAATGGTTACTTTTTGAACATTATTGTTAATTACCGTTAACGGTTGTTAATTAGCTATCAGCTATTAATAGTTCAATAAAATTGAACGAGTTAAATATTCACTGACTTTACCAAATTAATATTCTATGCAAATATAACTGCATCTCACGAGATACAATAAAGTCTAAATTAATCTTAAAGGAATAAATATGAGTTTATTACCTACGGGTAATCTTAACTCCGAAAAAAGTCGGCTGTTAAGAATGCCAGACGTAATTTCATTAACTGGGCTACCTCGTTCTACTATTTATTTTAAAATGAAACATAAAGAGTTTCCTAGCCAAGTACAAATAGGATCACGTTCTGTTGCTTGGTTAGAATCAGAAGTACATGAATGGATAAACAACAATTTAAGGAAAAGGACATTATGAAAAATATATCTTATTACAAAGATGAAAATTTATCGTATATATTTAATTATAAGTTTGCATCTATAAATGATGATAGTAAAGATACTGGATTTATTATACGGACAATTGAGTTATATCGATTGTCTCAAATGAAAGATAAAATAAAACAGTTTTGTGAGCTAACTAACTTTGATTTTGATAATTTAATTCCTAGCGTGGAAGAAATTAAATTGTTGATAAAGCAAGGTGAAGGAGTTGTTTCTAACTATTCGAAACTCTCTGAAAAAGAAACGGCTGAATTGAATAGTTTAACAGAATACATGTCAAACCTAGAAAATGGAAAGCTCAAGAAGCCCGCCCACCAACCAAGCGCAAAAACATGGGCTGAAGATGCTTATCGGGCGATAGAGCGGCAACAAAGCCATGTTAAAAATGAAAATGATAAACTCAATAAAATTAATGGCCTTTACGGTTTATTAAAGCCTGTTATTGAATGGATGATATCAGAAAAAGTTAAAGGGATTAAATCTGATTTATTAAATGCGTTACCAAATCAACAGTGTCATTTAAATTCATTGATATCAGATATGAGTTGGGGGCATGAGCAATCATGTAAATTTATATTGGATGAAATGAGTACGTTTGAACAATGTATTGATAATGTTATAAGCAATTGTACTTTACCAAAAGATCCATATACATTAAGAAACACACCGACATACCGAATTGAATATTATAAGCATTATTACAGTAACAAAGAACCTCATTTAAAAGAAATATTAACCGCCAAAGAATTTGCTGAATCAATGGTTAATGCTGAGCGCAGATTACAACAAAAATTAAAATATCTATAATTTAAAATATAAGGAACATACTATGTACGTAACCACTATTCCAGATGTGGCAATGACTTTTCACGCCAATTTTACCCGTGGGGCTAATTATTTATCTGAAAATAGCCAGATGTTTTCTATTTCTGAGCCTTCTGAAAATTTATTACGTGTCGCTATTTCAGATGCCAGTTGGTTTATGAATCAATTAACGCTGGCAGATGTTAGCGAAGAACGCGGAAATACCATTAACCTTGGTGATAATACGCTTCACACAGGGCGTACTATCGCGACACGATTCCATAAGAATATTAATTTTGAAGGTATGCCTTATGTTTTAGAGGAAACAGATACCTGTGCCGCGATTTCGTTTGAGCAGATGTCCATGATTGCCAATAGCGGCAGCGGGGATGATGAACATTTTACTAAAGTGATGTCAGAATTATTTTCTAAAGCCGTTTCGTTGGACATGATACGCGTCGGTTTTAATGGTGAGTTTTGCGGTTATCCCACGAAGCCCGAGGTTTATAAACGCGGTCAGGATGTGAATAAAGGCTGGCACGCAATCGCAGCCGAATTTAACGAAGGTTCGCAAATAGTGACCGATAAAATTTTATTAGGAAAAGACGGTGCTTTCCCGAATTTAGATGCAATGGCTAACTATCTCATTATGAAAAAGATCCCCGAAGAATACCGTGAAGACCCGCGTTTAGTGGTGTTGGTGGGGGCAGAGTTAGCAGGGTTATACCGCGAGAAACTGTTCGCGGCATCCGATAAACCCGCAGATATTCAAGCAAGCCAAATGGCATTAAGTACCGTTGCAGGGCGTTTTGCCATTATTCCACCGTTTATGCCAGGTCGTCGTTTGGTCGTCACCACACTTGATAACTTGCATATCTATACACAAAAGCACACTCGCCGTTTTCGTGCTGAATTTGTGGACGATAGAAAGGTGTATGAGCATAGCTATCTACGCAATGAGGGCTATGGCTTAGGAGATGGGAATCTATATGCTGCCATTGATGAAAACGCCATCCAGATTGAAGAAGGGGTATTTTCACTATGAGTGAAAGGATTGAACCTCAATTAACGACTGTTTGGATTTGCGTGGCTACATCAGGGCAAACACTAGACGGGCGGCATATTGAGCCTAAATGGTTATTGGATATTGCTGATAGTTATGACCCCGCGTATTACACCGCGCTCATATGGGAAGAGCATAATCGAAAACTGGATAACTTGGGCGAAGTGTTAGCCGTTAAAGCGGAAGAGAGTAACGGAGAAACCAAGCTCTATGCACGTTTAAGACCCAATTTGAAGTTGGTGGAGTACAACAAACAAGGACAAAAATTGTTTTGTTCTATCGAAGTGGAAGAGGATTTTCGCGGACAAAAAGGCGTTTTTTATCTTGGTGGGCTGGCTGTCACGGATAGCCCATCCAGCGTGGGAACGAACCGTTTAGAGTTCAGTATTAACCGTTCTCATTTTTCACGTAAAAAGAGCCGTGTATCGCTCAGTTCACCCACTGCCTTTAATTTATCGGATGGATTAAAAGGCACTAAAAATCGGTGGTTCTCTGCCATTTCAGCAGGTTAAGAAATTAGCCCAGTTTCTCGCTGGGCTAATTCCTCTATTTATCAACAGTACATCAAGCTGGCTTCAATCATGAAAATAAAAAAGTTGCATCTATCTAAAGGGTTGGGCTATAGTTCTTATGCGCTAGCAAAATCTAGCGTCAGGATTGGAACCCTGAATATGTACAAGGCGACAGTAGACGCCTCATGCGTCTTTTTTTATGTCGTAAATAATGCCAACCATATGGCGAATTGCGCCTATTCGAATTCAATGGTGGCGTTGTTAGGGCAACCGAAAGGTTGGCTGGTCTCCTTGTACGCCAGTAGTTCCAACCCTCTCAACGTCACCACCCCTTTAGAGATTGGAACCTCTGGTGGTGACTCCTTAACCAAGTGCAAGGAGATCATCGTTATGATGGCTATCCCTACCCAAACTCAATTTAAATTTCTTTTCTTGTGTGTAAAACGTTCAGATATCACTGCAAAACCGTGCCGCCTTTCAGCGATAGCACCGACCGAACAAAGCGCAAGAAGTCTACTTGTTCGTGATTTTATTCTCTTATTCGCAGGTCGTTTACCTGTGGAATCAATAAAAGGGGAATAATCATGAAAAACAATCCTCTAAGAAATACGGTCATTTCCCCCGCAGGTGAGAAACAATTGTTAAGGGCTGCACAAATAGCCTCTTTTCTTTCTGATTTACTCGAAGCCAATGTGATTAGTGGATCTCCCCATGTATCCAGCGAGGGTATGGCGGCAGTCATGGAATGTTTAGCGGAGCAAGTTGAGCAGGTGATTACTGAAAGTAGCTTGATGAACAAGGACATTACATAATGAACAATCAAACTCATCAAAATTCTTCGATGGCACAAGCACGGACTCCATCAGTGAGCGATATTGTTAAATCTGCAAATGGTCGTTGGGGATATATTTTAAATAATTTGGGCGTCACCGTTCCTGATAATCATAAACATGGGGCTTGCCCGAAATGTGGCGGCAAAGACCGTTTTCGTTTTGATGATAAGAACGGGAAAGGCACATGGTTTTGTAATCACTGTGGCAGCGGTGATGGGTTGGATTTACTCAAATTAGTGACAGGGCAAGATATTAAAACCGCCTGTTTAGAAATTAATAAAATACTGCTTTTACCTGAATTCAAAAAAATAGCGCCAACCCAGATAAAAAAGGTTAGCGCTACTCGGGGCATTGAGTCATTTGAAAAGCTGAAAGCCTTGTCTCTTTCAGGGGAAAGCCAGTACCTAACAAATAAGGGCTTAACCAATCACCAATGCTTAATCATTCAGCAACACTATACACAAGGTGAGCTGAAATTTCCAATCGGTTCGTTATTGCTTCCGTTGGTTGATAACCTGTTTTTGGTGAAAGGCGGGCAACTAATCAGCCCAACGGGTGAGAAAGCCCTGTTATCTGGTTCTGCACTCTCTGGCTCCTTTATTATTGTGTCGGGTCAGGCACAAGAATCCCTTGAGCAAATCGTGATTACAGAGGGCTTTGCAACAGGCTTAAGCCTATCAAAAGTGATTGATTCGTTTATTGTGGCAGCGGTTGCCGCCACTAACCTAGTGAAAGTTGCTCAACAATTACGGGAACGCTACCCACAAGCAAAAATCATTATCGCGGGTGATAACGATTATATTGATGGGAAAGAAAATACGGGCAAATTGTGGGCAGAAAAAGCGGCTAAAGCGGTTGACGGTTGGATCACGTTACCACCCACCCATTACAAAGCGGATTGGGATGATTACCGCCAAGAAAACAGCACTGTTAAAGTGAAAGAAGCCTTTTTTGAGGAAATGACTTATTGCGGCAAAGATAAAGCCTATTTACCTCAAGGCTTTAGGCTGACTCAAGAATATTTGTGGTATGACAAATTGGTGAATAAATCGGATGGTGACACCGAGGTTAGAAACATCAAAATCAGTAGCCCGATAAAAGTTACCGCAATTACCTGTGATGCGGACGGCAGTAATTACGGCCGTTTATTGGAATGGGATGATACCTACGGAAATTGCCGTAAATGGGCAATGCCAATGGAAATGTTAAGCGGCAGCGGTGAAGAATTACGTCGTGTCCTTTTGGTGAACGGACTTTCCTATATCAATATTTCGGGGCAGGCTCGCGCGCATTTAATGGAATACATTTCATTGTGCCGACCAGAGAAAAAAGTCACTTGCGTCAATAAAACGGGCTGGCATGGCAACGTGTATGTCTTGCAGGATGAAGTGGTTGGAACAGGGGCAGATTCCGTTATTTTGCAAACCTCCAGTGTACAAGGTAAAGATTTTAGGGTTGCAGGCACTAGCGAGGAGTGGCGAGAGCATATTGGCAAATATTGCGTAGGAAACGCTAGGCTGGCGTTTTCTGTGAGTCTTGCCTTTGCATCATCATTATTAAAATTAGTCGGTGTGGGGGGCGGTGGCTACCATTTAAAAGGCGAATCAACAGACGGTAAGACCACCACAATGAAAGTGGCGGCTTCGGTTTGTGGTGGTACGGATTACTGGTACACATGGCGGGCAACAGGTAATGCGCTTGAGGGAACGGCTTGCCGTCGTAATGACGCTACGTTAATGCTGGATGAAATCCGCGAAGTGGACGGACGCGAAGCGGGTAACATTGCTTACATGCTGGCAAATGGTCAAGGTAAAGCCCGCGCAAAAACAGACGGCAGCGTCAGAGAAACAAATCGCTGGAACCTACTGTTTCTCTCAACAGGCGAACTGTCATTGGTTGAACATGCCGCCAATGCGGGCGAACGCACCTATGCAGGGGTTGAAGTCCGTATGATACAAATCCCCAGTGATTCGGGTAAACACGGTGTATTTGAGGATTTGCACCAGTTTGCGAGTGGTAAAGCCTTAGCGGAGCACCTTGAGCAAGCCGTCACGAAATATCATGGCTCTCCGTTCCGTGATTGGCTGAAATATCTCACCAATGATTTAACGTTTATTTCCAGTACGGCTAAAGCGTTATTAAAAGAGTACACCGCTAAATTGACGCCTGAAAATGCAGGGAATCAAGTCGGGCGAGCTATCACGCGCTTTGCGCTTGTGGCAATGGCGGGGGAAATTGCCACATTAGCGGGGATTACAGGCTGGAAAGAAGGTGAAGCCTTTACAGCCGCAAAAACCTGTTTAGATGCATGGATGAATGAACGTGGTCATACCGCTAATCAGGAAGACATGACCGCGTTAGAACAAATCACCGATTTTATTTCACGTAATCAATTTAGCCGCTTTGCCGATTGGTATGACGAAAACAGCCGTCCGATGAACATGATGGGCTTTCGTCGTGTCGAAAAAGGGGTATGCAACCAAGAACCAACAATTCAATTTTACGTATTACCGACGGCATGGAAAGAAATCTGCAAAGGTTTTGACGCTCGAAAGGTGGTGCGTTTGTGTATTGAGAAAGGCTGGCTTGAAACGGGGAACGATGGGAAAGCCCAAACCAGTATACGCCTACCAGAAATAGGGGTGAAACGGGTGTACGTCTTTAACAGTGAAGTCCTCGGTTCATCGGATATTCTCTAATAAAAACTGACCATCTTATATTTTTAGTGTAACAGGTGTAACAAGGGTTACAGATATGATTTAAAAGGATTTTATCTGTTACACTTTTTGTTTTTAAATGGGTAACAAGGTGTAACACGTTAGCGATTGTTACACCTGTTACACCTTGAATTTTTGAAAGTGTAACAAAATAAGTTCTTATTATTCAAGGCTGTAACCCTTGTTACACCTGTTACCCTTTAAAATAGCAAGGTATGTATTTAATTGGCTTTATTCTGGAAGGCATTAAGGAAAAGGTGATTAACCATGCGAGTCATGAAAGTGTACTGTCCTGTTTGCGGTGAACAGGCAACAATTCGAAAAATTCAAATGGAGGGCGTTGATAACATTCCTCATATTTACTGTTCCTGTAATGATTTTGAATGTGGTCATACTTACATGTTAACCCTGACTTTCTCACACACGATACAACCAAGTAATTTGAAGTCAGCCAGTAACCAACCTATTTTGCCGTTATGATTGATTTGTATTTTACGTGGCTATCTCACAGTAATTTTTTGAAGTAGTCACTTAAACGTTAAGTGTCATTTAGCAAAATAAATTTCATTCGATTTCAGTTTTTCAATTCTCCGCAACCCGCATAAAAACTGGCTTTTCAGTTTTTATGCGGTGCATTCGCTCAAGTAAAAATCTCACGTAAAATAGAAAAATCATTTTATTTCAATTGGTTGTACTGTCATTCACTAAACGCACTCCACCTGAAAACTGAAATTTACTGAAAATCTTTTCACATATTTCAGTTTGAGATTTTCGGCAACGCCCTAGTATTGGCGCGGCTTGGCGATAGGGTTTGTAGAATTTTAAAACTGAAATAATTTTTAGATCCAAATTGTGCAGGCGGGTGCGGTGTAGTGCGTTTTACGTGGTAAAAACTTTTCATTCGTGCTCACTGTGATTCGCTAGTCAGTCACAGTGAGCACGGCTCTTATATTGATTGGGGAGGTGCATCTTGATAATTAGAGGGCTTACAGTGGCGGATAATGCAAATTACAAGGGTCATGCAGGGCCAATCCAATCCCTATCAACTTTTTGTAAGATTTTTTCCCATGCATTTAACTCAACGTCATCTTCTTTAGTTGGTGTGGTAGGGGCTTTCGGATTACCCGTTTGTACTTTAGCTTTAACTTTACTCACGGCTCTAATTTCTTTTTTCTCAGAAACAGATAAATGTTCTCTTAGCGTAAAAGAAACTTGCCAAGCCATTTGCCCATTAATTTCAGACGCATCGATATTTCCGGTAAATGTACCAATCCGAAAATTTACCGATTTAGCGGTATGATTCGCTACTCGATAGCGTTTAAGTTTGCCGTTCTCTTTCGCTTCTGCGAGTGTAAATAATCGGGCTAAGGTAGCCCCATCCGTAAAATTAATAACCCCAGTGATACGAAGTTCCTTTGGCTTAACACCTTGTTCTGCTACTGCTGTGCTGGATGTTTGTCCTGATTGGTCTTTATCTTGGAATTGAACGGATAGGCTTACTTTGATGTTTTTCAGTGGAATGGCTTCACCATCAAGGGCGAATGTGATTGTTGGATTTTGTGTAACGGGTTGGTTTTGTTGCATCATAATTTATTCCTTTAATAGTGATATTTCGTATCCTGCGAGCTGTGTTAATATCATGAAACCAGAAAAAACACACTAATATCTTAGTATTTTAAATTTGGGTAAAACAATGGAATATCAATTAACAGATTTAGATGAATTATTATCTGGAGTGAAAAATTTACATTCTAAGGGATATTTGAAAGAGGCAATCGTTTCTTACAGGGCAGGCGCATATAGAGCAGCTGTAACGTCGACATGGATTGCTATTTGTGTTGATGTTATACAAAAAATACTAGAACTTGCTAATACAGGAGATCCTGAAGCTATAAAGCTAAAAAGCCAACTAGATAATATTAATTCAAATAATGTTGCAGGAATGTTGAGTTTTGAAAAAGATATACTAAAAGTAGCTCAAGAAGATTTGGAAATAATTTCTTTGATTGAACGTACTCAACTTGAACGAATTCAATTTGATAGGAACATATGCGCCCACCCAACATTTTCACCTGATGGAGTTCAGTTTGTGCCGAAGTCTGAACTAGTTCGAGCCTATATAGTAATGGCAGGTAATTATCTTTTATGTGTAAGTCCAGTTAACGGTAAGGCTATATTAGATATTATTTATACATTTATAAATAGTAATTCTTTTCCTGATGATGAAAATAAAGCATTTAATACACTTAATTCAGAAAGATACTTAGGCAGAGTTAAGAGCTCTGTATTCAGAAATTTATTTATAATGATTTTTAAAAGAATATTTAGAGATGATAAGGTCGTATCAGAAGCTTTAATGAGAAACATGATGTATTCCATTTCTACAATAGAAAGGTTAAATCATAATATTTATAAAGATGTCAGTAAAGAAAAATTCATTCCATTAATTGCAGATGCTGTGGATGATAACTTTGAAAGATTATTTCGAGTCCTTTACTACAAACCAGAACTATGGCAATTAGCAGATGACGCGATAAAAAATAGGCTTGAACAATTATTAAAAAATATGAATGTAAACAGCTTATTAGAAAATAAAGTTAATGCTATTGTTGATTTAACTTCAGATATGACTAGTTCGTTTTTATACAATATAAATAGACTTGATTTTAATAACAAAAAGCTTATTTATAAAGCTCTTCCCTGCAAAGCATTGGCTTTAAATGTTGTTGATTTATTTATAGAATCAAGCAGCTTCAATGAGGCATTTAATAACGGTTTAATTTTATTGGAATATAGCCAATACTTTACAGATGAACTTCTAAATAAAACTTTAAATGGGACACTTGATAATTCAGCTTTTGCTGGTATTAACCAAATAATATGGGCTACAGGAATAGATGATATATTATCTAATTTATATAACAAAACAAAGAAAAGTAATGTTTCTAATCACTCAAGTATTTGGATAAAGTTCAGAGGTGAACTTGAAGAAAAAGGAGCTAACACAACCAAAATTGATCAATTAATGACTGATGATGGTTTGATCACTATATCCGAGTAATTATTCATCATTTTAATTCTACCTTCTAAGTACAAAGCGTGATTATAAATTCCACGGATGGAATTTTTATCAACATGAGCAAGCTGTAATTCAATCCATGCACTATTAAAGCCTTTCTCATGCAAAATTGTGCTCATCATATGCCTAAACCCATGACCTGTTAGTCTACCTTTGTAGCCAATTTTAGCGATAACCTTATTTATGCTAGCTTCGCTAATAGGTTTTCTAGCATCATTCCGACCCGGAAAAAGTATTGGATAGTTACCCGTAATCACTTGTAGCTTGCCAAGGATCTCTATAGCTTGTGGTGACAGGGGCACTAGGTGAGGTCGACGCTTTTTCATGCGCTCTTTAGGTATTTCCCAAATTGCATTTTCAAAATCAAATTCTGACCATTCAGCGAGCCTCAATTCTACAGTTCTAACACCAGTAAGCATTAATAGCTGGGTAGCATATTTAGTTACTTTGCTGCCTTGGTAGTTATTCAGCGCTTTGACAAATTCAGGAATTTCATTTTCACGTAGGAACGGAAAGTGTTTAGTTTCTGGCTTGTTCATAGCTCCGGCTAAATCGGGAGCAGGATTATATTTTACTCTTCCTGTAATGACTGCATATCTAAATACTTCACCACAACGGCGACGAATCTTGCTTGCTTGTTCAAGTGCGCCACGCTTTTCTATCTTCTGTAGAACGGCAAGTAATTCTAATGGCGCTATTTGGTCTATCGGTCTACTTCCAATATAAGGAAAAACGTCATTTTCAAAGCAACGCAATATTTCACTTGCATAGCCTTTTGTCCAAGTAGAACATTTGGAGGAGTGCCATTCCATTGCAACAGCTTGGAATGTATTCTCTGTGGCATATTTAAGGGCTATCTTTTCTGATTTACGTGCATCACTAGGATTGATGTTTTCTGATAGCTGTTTTTTTGCTTCGTCTCTTTTTCTTCTGGCATCAGCTAAAGATACTTGGTCATAAGTACCTAAAGAGATCATCTTGGGTTTGCCTGCAAATCGATAACGAAAACGCCAGCCTTTAGAGCCATTTGGCTCAATAAGCATTGATAAGCCGTTACCATCATTCAAGGTATACGCCTTATCTTTAGGCTTTGCTTTACGAATTTGGATGTCTGTTAGCAGCATAATGTGTATAGTTTTCCCATTGAACCTAGACCTATACTCAATAATATACACATTAGCACTTAGATTCCACTAAACAATACAAGACAACACTAGACAATGAAAGTGTTTAACTTACTGGTTTTAATGTGAAAATTAGATGTTATAAGATATTTTTAGAAGTAGTCATGGTGTCCCCTGCAGGAATCGAACCTGCAACTAGCCCTTAGGAGGGGCTCGTTATATCCATTTAACTAAGGGGACTTTTGGCGTCGTAATTACGACAGCGAAGGCATTTTACTGTTCAGGTCTAATTGAATCAAGTTGTTACGGACAAATAATCGAATTTATCTTCCATAAATATTTATTTGGCTGTTTTTCATTCGAAAATAGGGTGGTTATCATCTTTATGGTTGAGTGGGCACATTTCTATTTTGTACTAATTGTCCAATTTTCTTATAATAAGAATATTATTAAATGGCGTATAATTAACCTTTATGATAATCGAATAACTCAAAAGGATTAACATAATTCTTTTTTTCGCCTTACTATAAGCAAAATAGTTATTACAGTGGAAAAGTACCGCAGTAGGACGGTACAGGGAATGGAGAAGTGTTATGAAGTTTCGCATGACGGGCGTTTTTCTGGCAGGGGTGCTAATTGCAGGTTGTGCAAGTAGCATTGACCCAGAAACACATGAGCGTTCAGACCCCTTAGAAGGGTTTAACCGAGCAATGTTTAATTTCAACTATAACGTCCTTGACCCTTATGTTTTGAGGCCAGTTGCTGTTGCTTGGAATGATTATGTCCCGATGCCTGCCCGTAATGGATTAACCAATTTTTTTGTTAACCTTGAAGAACCTGCAAGTATGTTAAATAGCTTTCTGCGTGGGGAAGTGACTCAAGGTTTCAAACATTTTAACCGCTTCTTCCTTAATACTGTCTTTGGTATGGGGGGACTCATTGATGTGGCGACAATGGCAAACCCTCAATTAGCGAAAGAAGAGCCAAAACGTTTTGGTAATACCTTAGGCTATTACGATGTGGGCTATGGTCCTTATGTGGTGTTACCGGGGTATGGTAGTGCAACACCGAGGGAACAAGGGGGTGACTTAGTTGATGATTTATATCCAATGCTAAGTTATCTCACATTTTGGATGTCAGCGGGTAAATGGGCACTAGAAGGGATTGAAACCCGAGCAAGGTTATTAGATTCAGATGGATTATTGAAGAACTCTTCAGACCCGTATTTAATGATGAGAGAAGCTTATTTTCAACGTAATGATTTCTTATCAAGTGGTGGTGCGTTAAAAGCCATGGAAAACCCAAATGCAGCAGCAATTGAAGACCAGCTTGATTCGATAGATTAGTAAATTGAATTGTTTTGGAAGGTTTATCACTCTCTTGTATATGCATGATACTAGAGAGTGATAAATAAAAAACTAATCATTGTCTCGCTTTCCTCGTTGAGAGACGGTGTCAATTAAGGCTATTACCCCTAATACACCAATAAAACCGACAGTAAACAGTGTTCCCATACAGCCTCCTAAGTTTTCGTCATTGTTGCCTCTTTTACACGCCTTCGCGGCAGTAGCCAATAATAGAATATAGCGTTATTAATACAGTTTGATGAAAGGCCATATATATTAGTGGGTATCATCAATATAAATTATGCTATTGAGTTGTACTTGCAAATAAGAACATTCAGAGAACGAATGATAATCTAATGAAATATAAAGCGATTTATCTTAAAAATGCGATAGTATGTATTTTATAAAGAAATGATGAGGTGAACTCATGTGATTAACATTTAATTTACATATGATGCGGGTTAGGGTCAAGAAAATTTATGTTAAGTTTTGAAAATGAGTGGGATGGAGCAATTGACATTGATAATAGTATCAGGGAGAGGACTCCCCGATACTTAAAAATTCGATTGATTAGAACGTATAGTTGAAGTTTACACCGTATAACCAAGCAGAACCTTCAGATTTGAAATGATATGCTGGAAGGATACTTTCAGGAACATCTTCACTTAATCTTTCTTTAATATCCACTTTTTTACCGTGCATATAAGAAATCCCTACATCAACAGACGCATTTTCATTAAATGCATAAGTGGTACCAGCACTTAACCAGTAACGGTCTTGGTCAGGAATAGAAATAGAACGGTAATCTGAACGTACAGGCGTTTGGTCGTAGGCAATACCGGTACGGAATGTCCAGTTATCATCATAAAAATAGGTGGTACCGAGTGCTAAACGCCAAGCATCTTTAAAGTGCTCAGGTTTATGGAATAACTGTTCGCCATCACTTTTTCTATAGGCGGTTAATTCTTTAAATTCACTCCAGCCAGTATAGGCAACGCTATAGTGTAAAGCCCACTTAGGCGCAACTTTATGGTACCCAGAGAATTCCCAAATATCTGGTAAATTAAGGTCTAACTTACCTTTGATTTTTTCGCCCCCAGTACCATGCAACTGAGTTATTGATTTAGGTATGTCATTGGAATATTTGCCATCTTCAAACTTAACTTTAACTTTAGAACGATAGCTTAAACTTAAACGGTTATCATCATTGATTTCATACAAAATACCCGCATTCCAGCCATAACCCCAATCATCCCCTGTTAATTTAGCCATGGTAGTGCTGGCAGGGAACGAAGGTAAGCCTAATTTAGGTGCTAGGGCGCCAAGGTCACCTGCATGACGAGTAATTTCTGCATCGGCATATACCGCGTTCACGCCCAAGCCAAAACTGAAATTGTTATTTACGCGGTATGCACCACTTAGGTTCAGGTTAACAGTTTTTAGGTCTGTTTTACCGCCAATAGGGCCTGCAGCATAATTTTTATTAAAATCAGTGGCTAAACCAAAGTTGGTGGTCATTGAAGTACCAACCGCCCATTTGTCATTAACTGGGAAGATAAAGTGAGCATTGGGTACTACAGCGCTTGGCGCAATATCATTTGCTGTTGTATTACTACCAAGTAAAGAGCCTCCTTTACCTTTAATATCAACACTTGGGTCAATATAAACGGCACCAACAGAAAGAGAAGGACGATCAAACAACATCATGGCAGCAGGGTTTCGGCTTCCCTCACTTGCGTTGTCGCCCATCGCACCCGCCCCAGAAAACGCGCGTCCCAGTGCGGATGTAGAATATTCATTAAGCAAAAAACCAGCCGCGCCTGCGTTGGATGATACAATTGCCACTGCTATTGCTAAAGCTGATCTAGAAAACAGGTTTTTCTGGCTCATGACCAAAACCCTCTTATGTTTTATTTTGAATAAAGCGACTTCTATCGCAAGAAGCGCAGAATTGTAGGGTCCCTTGCCGTTATGACAAATCAGACCAGTTACTAGAGTATAGGTCTGACCACCTGATATGTTGCAAGCTTGTTTTGCAATTATTGTGACTTTGTTTTCAGAAATGCGACATATTTAACAAAATAGCAACATTGACTGACGAATTGGGAGCAAAAAGTATACGAACACGGGGTAAGATCAAACTTATGTTTAATTATTAGTGATATATTTTGATACACACTAGTTTTTAGCACTTTTTCAGCGTTATGATAGCGACTTAACAGTTTGTTTATTTTGGAGAGTAAAATGACTGATGCGATTAACCGTTGTAGCGCGGATGAAACCGCAGCCTGCTGCTGCGTAGATGTGGGAACAGTATTAGATAATAAAGACTGCACTGCCTCGTATCAGCATGTATTCGCTACACAAAATGAAGCGGAAACTATGTTGAAAACACTCACAGAGAAAGCAAAATCTGTTGAGTCAGACCCTTGTGAGATAACCCATTCTATTAAGTCTGTAGAGGGTGGCGTTGAGCTAACGGCTGAGTTTAGTTTTAGCTGTGAAGCTGAAAGCCTGATTTTTCAATTAGGCCTTCGCTAATCAATCGTTTGAATTTGCTCTGATTTGCCTTTTATCACTAAAACGATAGTGTAATTAACGCTCAGTGATAAAAGGCTTCCTTTATTCCTCTCTGTTTTCTTCTGCGATAATTTGTTGGGTTTTTACTCTAAGTTGCGTACCTGCTCGCATTTTTTATTAATACTCATTGATAATTGTGAAATTTATGTTAACAATCACTACAGGTCAGACCTCTTTGTCCGCTTAGTGAGTTAGTTAACTATAATTTTCATTTTTGCTTTTAGCAGGAGCGACCATGAATCAACATCTCAACCATGGTGAAAATACAGATAAAACAAATGAAAGGATCGCCATTGTCAGTGGTCTACGCTTGCCTTTTGCAAAGCAATCTACGGCATACGCAGGAATCCCAGCCGTCGATCTCGGTAAAGCCGTAGTTGCTGAATTATTAGCCCGTAATGATTTAGATAGAAACCTGATTGAGCAACTGGTATTTGGGCAAGTGGTACAAATGCCTGAAGCACCGAATATTGCGCGGGAAATTGTTCTTGGAACAGGGATGAGTGTCTCAACGGATGCTTATAGTGTATCCCGAGCTTGCGCCACCAGCTTTCAAGCAATTGTTAACGTTGCTCAAAGTATGAAGGTTGGCGATATTTCTATCGGTATTGCTGGCGGAGCTGATTCATCCTCTGTGCTTCCAATTGGCGTATCAAAAAAATTGGCAGAGACATTATTAGCATTAAGCAAAGCAAAGTCTGTTGGGCAAAAATTATCACTGTTAGCGAAATTACGCTTGAAAGATTTAGCGCCTGTTGCTCCCGGGGTTGCGGAATACTCTACGGGGCTGCGTATGGGAGATACTGCGGAGCAAATGGCGAAAAGTTATCAAATTAGCCGAGCTCAGCAAGATGAGCTCGCGCATCGCTCGCATATGTTAGCGACCAAAGCGTGGGAAAATGGTGCGTTAAATGATGAAGTTATGACCGCGTATATGCCCCCCTTTAAGCAAGCCTTTTCCCAAGATAACAATGTGCGTACAAACTCAGTATTATCATCCTATGCGAAATTAAAACCGGCCTTTGACCGTAAGCACGGTAGTGTGACTGCGGCGAACAGCACGCCGTTGACGGATGGTGCCGCAGCAGTACTGATGATGACCGAGTCTCGAGCAAAATCGCTGGGTTATACGCCGTTAGGTTATATTCGAAGCTATGCATTTTCAGCGATAGACGTATGGGAAGATATGCTTTTAGGGCCTTCTTATGCTACCCCGCTTGCGTTGAAACGAGCAGGGTTATCGCTGCAAGATTTATCCCTGATTGATATGCATGAAGCTTTTGCAGCGCAAACGCTCGCTAATTTACACATGTTTGGTAGCCGTAAATTCGCTCAAGAAAAATTGGGAATGGATAACGCGATTGGCGAAGTGGATATGGATAAATTTAATGTCCTAGGGGGCTCTATTGCTTACGGGCACCCATTTGCAGCCACAGGCGCACGAATGGTGACACAAACCCTAAATGAATTGCGCAGACGGGGTGGTGGTTTTGGTTTAACAACAGCTTGTGCTGCGGGTGGTTTAGGTGCAGCTATGATCTTAGAGGTGGAATAATGGCTCAAAATTCTGCTATAGAAGTTGCAAGAGAAAAAACACAACAGGCTTTCCGTTTAGAAATTTATGATGAAAACGTCGGGGTTATCTTCATTGATGTACCGAATGAAAAAGTGAATACATTAAAAGCGGAATTTGCGGAGCAATTCCTTGCCATTTTACAACAAGCGCAGTCTACCTCTGGTTTAAAAGGTTTAGTTATCACCTCAGGGAAAAAAGACAATTTTATTGCAGGCGCAGATATTAGCATGATAGCTGGCTGTGAAAGTAAAGCCCAAGCCAGTGAGTTGTCAAAAGCAGGCCACGTACTATTTGATAAAATCGATAATTACCCATTGCCGATTATTGCTGCAATACACGGCGCGTGTTTAGGCGGCGGGTTAGAGCTTGCCTTGGCATGTCATGCGCGGGTTTGTTCCCATGATGATAAAACGAAATTAGGCTTGCCCGAAGTACAGTTGGGGTTATTGCCAGGTTCTGGGGGAACGCAGCGTTTACCTCGGTTGATTGGTATTCCACATGCATTGGATTTAATGCTGACAGGCCGCCAGTTAAAAGCAAAACAGGCGCTGAAAATAGGGTTGGTTGATGATGTCGTTCCTCAGCCTATTTTACTCGACGTTGCAGTGAAGATGGTGAAAAAAGGGGGCGTTCAGCGTCCCGCTATCCATTGGCAACAGCGTTTATTAAGCAGTAAATTATTACGTAATAAAGTATTCGATAGTGCAAAGCAAAAAGCGCTCAGCAAAACCAAAGGCCATTATCCAGCCCCCGAAAAAATTATTCATGTTGTGAAAACAGGTATGAATAAAGGTTTACAAGCAGGTTACGCAGAAGAAGCGAAAGCCTTCGGTGAACTCGTGATGACACCAGAGTCTGCCGCATTACGTAATTTATTTTTTGCGGTCACTGCGTTAAAAAATGAAACAGGGGCGCAAGCCGCACCCTTGAAAATTAATCAAGTTGGTGTGCTTGGCGGCGGGTTGATGGGGGGTGGAATTGCTTATGTCACCGCTTTTCAAGGTAAATTGCCGGTTCGTATTAAAGATATTTCAGATAAAGGTGTCACCCAAGCTTTGCGTTATAGCTGGGATCTACTGACTCAGCGAGTTATCAAGCGGCGGTTATTAGCCCGAGAACGTGCCGCTATTATGGCTAAGGTATCAGGCACATTGAGTTATCAAGGGCTTGAAAACGCAGATATTGTTATTGAAGCCGTGTTTGAAGATTTGGCTCTAAAACAAAAAATGGTTGCTGAAGTTGAACAGATGTCGAAACAACAAGCCATTTTTGCTTCTAATACATCATCTTTACCTATTCACCAAATTGCAGAGAATGCGACTTACCCGGAAAAAGTCATTGGTCTACACTATTTTAGTCCAGTCGATAAAATGCCGTTGGTTGAAGTCATCCCTCACCAACAAACAGACGAAACAACGATTGCAACCGCTGTTGCTTTAGCAAAACGTCAAGGTAAAACAGCCATTGTCGTAGGGGATGATGCCGGTTTTTATGTAAATCGCATTTTAGCGCCTTTCTTGTGTGAAGCTGCTCAATGCCTTGTTGAAGGCGAGTCAATAGAGCACATTGATCGCGCTTTAGTTGAATTTGGTTTCCCTGTCGGGCCATTTAATCTATTAGACGAAGTCGGTATTGATGTAGGAACTAAAATTTTACCGATTTTAGTTGAGCGTTTTGGTGAGCGTTTCAAAGCCCCTGATATTCTCGATAAAGTCGTTAAAGATGGCCGTAAAGGTAAGAAAAACGGCAAAGGTTTTTATGAATATGGTCATCACACTAATAAGTTGTGGTTTTGGAAAAAAGCCAGTAAACGTCAAGTCGATAAAACCATTTATTCACTGATTGGCGTAGTTCCCAACAATACATTGACTAAAGCGGATATTGCACAGCGGTGCGTTATGATGATGCTTAACGAAGCGGCCCGTTGCCTTGATGAAAAGATTATTAAAAGTGCACGTGATGGGGATGTAGGGGCGGTATTTGGTATCGGTTTCCCGCCTTTCTTTGGTGGTCCGTTTCGGTATATGGATAGCTTGGGGATTACTAAGACTGTAGATACGCTACGCAACTTAGCAATGCAATACGGCGATAAATTTAAGCCTTGCGAGTTATTGTGTGATATGGCTGAGAGTAATCAAACATTTTTCCCTGATCATATGGAAGAATAAGAGCAAGTAAAAAGCGAGAGAGTAGGTCATTGAAATGGTAGCGGTTTAACCGTCAATTCAATGGCCTAATGCCTGATACTGAACCTGTTTTTAGTATTAGGTTTCTCTGAACGTGCAGAGCGATTATCCACGATAATAAATTGTCTGTATTAACTTTATGATATTAAAAAAATAAATCTGTTTTTTGTCATGTCTGCCGATAAAACATAGACAAAAATCCACTCAAATCATTTTCTTTATTGAACATTTCATGCAGAATCACCTTTCACCCCAACTGATGGTTACTTTTACAACAATTATCTTAACAACAAAAGAATAACCGCCTTAATCAGGTAGGTTACTCAGATGGTGGATTATGCAAGTTTACATTATGCGTCACGGTGATGCAGCGATACAAGCGCCTAGCGATGCTGAGCGCCCATTGACTCAAAAGGGAAAAGACGACTCAGTATTAATGGCTCAATGGTTACAGAACCAAGGTATTAAGATTGATTCGGTGTTAGTGAGCCCCTATCTAAGAGCCGAACAAACTAGGCAGGTTGTGAGTCAACACCTTGATTTACCAGCAAAGTCGGAAGTTTTAAGGCAATTAACGCCAGGTGGGAATGCCGCATTTGTGGCTGATCATATTCGAGACCTTGCTGTGCTAGGTGCTAATGCGATATTAGTTGTATCTCATTTACCGCTGGTGGGGTATTTAGTGTCGGAGCTATGTCCACATAAAGAACCCCCGATGTTCACCACATCAACAGTGGCATGTGTTGATATTGACGTGGCTCATCAGAAAAGTCATTTAGAATGGATGTTGAGTCCATCACAACTCTTATTTGCAAAATAATACAGAACGGATGAGCGCTTAACGGCGAGCGCTCTCTGCAGTTTCAATGAGTAGTAATAAGGCTGCATTCCCCCCCCATTCTTTAGGTGCTTGGTGAAAAGCAATAATATCAGGGTGTTGGGCTAACCATAATGGCGTTTGTTGCTTTAAAACATGTTTACCATGGCCGTGCATAATGCAGGCGCAATAAACATTTTCACGCTTACATGCCGCAATGAGCGCACCAATTTCTTGTTTTGCTTCCATTTGTGTTAAGCCATGTAAATCTAAAAATAATTCGGGAACATAGTCACCCCGACGAAGTTTTTTTAATTCATAAGGGTTAGCGTCGGGCCTCAAATAACGCGTTGGGCCTTCATGTTCAAGTTGAGGTTGAAATTCATCTGAAAAATAAAAAGAGGCGTCAACCTGTTCTTGCATGACTTTTTTATTTGATGGTTGTGTCACCTTGGTGCGAACAGGTGCGTGCAGGACTTGGTCCTGGTGGATCTTTTTTGCTCCACTAATGGCTTCTTTGAAAAGACGGATCTCTTCATCTTCTAGACCAAACTTTTTTTTCATAATGTTAATCGTGTATTTTTGTGATCAATTTTTCTGGTTGGTAGTGTAACTCATTTTTGGTGAATGGTGATAATCGCAGATTGTTCGCGCTAAGTAACATATTTATAACCTTTTTGCAGGTAAGCATTGACAAAAGGGGACTTGCTAGTCTAATTGTATATACATATCTATACTATTTATGAATCAATGAGTAAAACTCAGTTCAATAACAATAGGAAAAATGATGGTATTCAAAACACACTCGCAGGATGTTATTTGGCGTAATGGCCGTATTGCCACTATGGATCCAGAACTGTCTGCCCCTTATGGACTTATTAATCACCATGATTTAGTCGTTCGTGATAATAAAATAGTTGCAATTGTTCCTACTCAGGAAATTGAATTAAATGACTGCCAGGTTATTGATGTAAAAGGTAAATTAATAACCCCAGGATTAATCGATTGCCATACACATCTCGTTTTTGGTGGTGACCGCGCTTCTGAATGGGAACAGCGAATGAATGGGGTCTCTTATGAAACCATCAGCGCTCAAGGTGGTGGAATTAATTCTACAGTGCGAGAAACACGTAAGATGAGCGAGAACGAATTATTTGAGCGGGCAAAACCAAGGCTCGAAGCATTAATTCGAGAAGGGGTGACAAGCATTGAAATGAAATCGGGCTATGGTCTCGACTATGAAAATGAAGAAAAACAATTGCAAGTCGCAAAACGGTTATCTGCACAATATCCTATTTCAGTCAGTTCAACATTACTCTCCGCTCACACAGTACCTGTTGAATATAAAGATAAGCCTGATGACTACATTGATTTGATTTGTCAAAAAATTATGCCTGAACTATGGGAAAAAGGCTTGTTTGAGGCAGTCGATGTTTTCTGTGAAAGAGTGGGGTTTTCCCTCGCCCAAAGCGAAAAATTATTTTCAGCAGCTCAGAAATTAGGCATTCCTGTGAAAGGGCATATGGAGCAGTTATCAAATTTAGGTGGCAGCGAATTAGTTGCTCGATACAAAGGTTTATCGGTTGACCACATTGAATATCTAGATTTAGAAGGGGTTAAAGCACTTAAAGCGAGCGGAACCGTTGCAGTCTTACTACCGGGGGCATTTTATTTTTTAAGGGAAACCAAGTTGCCGCCTATTGAATTATTGCGGGAATACAATGTCCCTATGGCGGTTTCAACAGATTTTAACCCAGGCACCAGTCCCTTTGCTTCATTGCGTATTATTATGAATATGGGTGCTGTCTTATTCAAGCTGACACCTGAAGAGGTATGGGCTGGCGTGACACGTCACGCAGCGAAAGCGTTAGGCCGTGAAAATAGCCATGGGCAGTTAAAAACGGGCTTTGTTGCTGATTTTATTGTGTGGGATGCGCAAGAGCCAGTCGAAATGATTTATGAGCAAGGGAGCAACCCATTGCTCATCAGAGTCCATGAAGGCAACATTACCCATCGAAACGGTGATATGTGTGACCCATCAGTTTATCCACAGAAATAACAATAATTGATAGCAGTGAATGAGGATGTTTGCTGCTATATACCTTAAATGTTTTCTGTTTGTTTTTATTGAAATAGCATCGTTTAATTATGTAAATGCTCAATAATTAAGCATGATGTTTTTATTCGCGACTGTCAGGATAAAAAATGTCCGATAGCACCCATGTCGTGTTGTATGCTATTTAATAAATAGCATATTAATACTTAAGATTTTAATCATTAAATTGGAAATGACTGTGACAGCCGATAAAAAGGATAAACAAGGGGCACCGCTCCCACTGTATTTGCAAGTAAAACAATCGATAATTGAAAAGATCCATACAGCAGAATGGCAGGCAAATGACCGGATTCCATCTGAGGCTGAGTTAGTCACGCAGTTTCAATGTAGTCGAATGACGGCAAACCGAGCACTACGTGAATTAACTGCAGAAGGGTTGTTGGTTCGTTTGCAGGGGGTAGGGACGTTTGTGGCTGAGCCAAAAGGTCAATCTGCACTATTTGAAATTCACAGTATTGAAGCGGAAATACTGGCAAGAAACCACAAATATAGTTGCCGGATAATTAAACTCGAAGAAATACAAGCATCACCCGCACTCGCAAATGAGTTAAATATCAGGCCGGATACGGCAGTGTTCCACTCTATTATTGTTCATTTAGAGAATGATATTCCTGTTCAAATTGAAGACAGATATGTCAATGCGTTAGCAGCGCCTGATTATTTACAGCAAAATTTTTTATCGATCACACCTCATGATTATTTGTCTCAAGTAGCTCCTTTAACACAAGGAGAGCATATTGTTGAGGCTGTAGAAGCTGATGAGCGTTCAGCAAGGTTATTGCAAATAACCACCGGCGCATCTTGTTTGCTAATTACAAGGCGTACTTGGTCCCAGTCTTTCACGGTGACAAGTACCAAGCTATTGTTTCCTGGCCACCGCTATAAGCTTAAAGGTAGTTTCACGTCATAAGTTATTTCACCACGTAAATATATGGGCGGAATGATATACAACCTATTTTCCGCTTATCGTATCGAGCTATTATCTTCCATACCCATTTGGTGTGAATTTATTGTAAATTAAATGTGACTTGGTAGGCATATTTAGAATAAAGAAAACACACCAAAATATCAGTCTTGTTTTTTATCTAATTGTTTTATCTAAACAAAAATATCTTTATGTCACATTTTTTTAATCTTTATGTTAAAAGATTGATTGATCCTACATGTATATACAACTATATCTATAAGAACAGTAAAAGGTCGTTAATGGACAGATAAAAGAGGGTATACAAGTGACAGGACTGAATAATAAATATCGAAATATCGAAATTAGGGCGCCGCGGGGGAGCACATTAAGTGCCAAAAGTTGGCTCACTGAAGCCCCATTACGTATGTTAATGAATAACCTTGACCCGGATGTTGCAGAAAACCCTCATGAATTAGTGGTCTATGGTGGCATTGGGCGTGCGGCACGGAATTGGCAATGTTATGACCAAATTGTTGAGTCCCTGAAACAGCTCGAGAGCGATGAAACACTGTTGGTACAGTCAGGTAAGCCTGTCGGTGTTTTTAAAACCCATGAAAATGCTCCGCGTGTTTTAATCGCCAACTCAAATATAGTGCCACATTGGGCAAACTGGGAACATTTTAATGAGTTGGATGCGAAAGGCCTCGCCATGTATGGGCAAATGACCGCAGGTAGCTGGATTTACATCGGCAGCCAAGGCATTGTGCAAGGAACCTATGAAACCTTTGTTGAAGCCGCTCGTCAGCACTTTAACGGTGATTTAACCGGGCGCTGGGTACTTACCGCAGGTTTAGGTGGTATGGGAGGGGCGCAACCTCTTGCTGCGACATTGGCGGGTGCGTGTTCTTTGAATATTGAATGTCAACAAAGCCGCATCGACTTCCGCTTAAGAACCCATTATGTGGATGAACAAGCGACCGATCTTGATGATGCGTTAGCGCGTCTTAAAAAATACACATCGGAAGGAAAAGCCATTTCTATCGCACTGTGTGCGAATGCCGCTGAAGTTCTTCCTGAGCTTGTCAAACGTGGTGTAAAACCGGATATGGTGACCGATCAGACAAGTGCTCATGACCCATTGAATGGTTATTTGCCAATTGGGATGAGCTGGGAAGAGTACCGTGAACGCAGTGTACAAGACCCGCAAGCCACCGCGTTAGCGGCAAAAAAATCCATGGCGGAACACGTTAAAGCGATGCTGGCATTCAAACAGCAAGGGATCCCCACCTTTGATTATGGGAACAATATTCGCCAAATGGCATTGGAAATGGGCGTCGAAAATGCGTTTGATTTCCCCGGTTTCGTACCGGCTTATATCCGTCCGCTATTTTGCCGTGGTGTTGGCCCATTCCGTTGGGTCGCGTTATCAGGGGATCCTGAAGATATCTATAAAACCGATGCGAAAGTGAAAGAACTTTTACCGGATGATAAGCACTTGCACCGCTGGTTGGATATGGCGCGTGAACGTATCAGCTTTCAAGGTTTGCCAGCGCGTATCTGTTGGGTCGGGCTTGGGGATCGCGCTAAATTAGGTTTAGCATTCAATGAGATGGTCAGAAGCGGCGAGGTTTCGGCTCCAATTGTTATCGGCCGTGACCACCTAGACTCAGGTTCAGTAGCAAGCCCAAATCGAGAAACAGAATCCATGAAAGATGGCTCTGATGCCGTGTCAGACTGGCCGTTACTCAATGCGTTATTAAATACAGCCAGTGGTGCGACGTGGGTGTCTTTACATCACGGTGGTGGCGTAGGCATGGGCTTCTCTCAGCACTCAGGGGTAGTGATTGTGTGTGATGGAACGGATGAAGCTGCAGAGCGTATTGCTCGAGTATTGCACAATGACCCGGCAACTGGTGTCATGCGCCATGCTGATGCGGGCTATGACATCGCGATTGCCTGTGCGCAAGAAAAAAATCTTAATTTACCAATGATTAAAACACGTTAAGGAGTGCCATTAATGACTAAGTTAACTATTCACCCAGGAAAAATGACACTCGAAGACTTACGCGTTGTTTTCCAGCAAGCAGTAACTGTCTCTTTAGACAAAAAAGCGCATACGGCGATTGAAAAAAGTGTCGCGACAGTAAATAAAATTATTGAGGAAGATAGAACCGCTTACGGTATCAATACGGGGTTTGGTTTACTTGCCAATACCCGCATCGCGACTAAAGATTTGCAATCATTACAACGCTCTATTGTGATGTCTCACGCAGCGGGTGTTGGCGAGCCGTTAGATGATGACCTCGTGCGTTTAATCATGGTGCTCAAAATTAATAGTTTGGCTCGCGGTTTCTCTGGTATTCGCCTTGAAGTCATTAATGCTTTAATTGCATTAGTGAATGCGCAAGTTTATCCATTTATACCGGCTAAGGGCTCTGTGGGGGCTTCTGGCGACTTAGCGCCATTAGCGCATATGAGCTTGATTTTATTAGGTGAGGGTAAAGCACGCGTTGAAGGTAAATGGATTTCAGCGAAAAAAGCCCTTGAAAAGGCCGGGTTAAAGCCCCTGAAATTAGAAGCGAAAGAAGGCTTGGCATTATTAAATGGGACGCAAACTTCCACCGCTTTTGCACTAAAAGGGTTATTTGAAGCAGAAAAATTACTGCTATCTGGCATTGCCTGTGGAGCGCTGAGTGTTGAAGCCACACTGGGCTCTCGTAAACCGTTCGATGCACGCGTGCAAGAAGTTCGAGGGCAAAAAGGGCAAATTGATGTTGCGGCGATGTTCCGTGATATTTTATCACCGACGAGTGAATTGGCGAAGTCCCATGAGAACTGTGTGAAAGTGCAAGATCCGTATTCATTACGTTGCCAACCACAAGTCATGGGGGCTTGTTTAACTCAAATTCGTCAAGCAGCCGAAGTGATATTAATTGAATCCAATGCGGTGTCAGATAACCCATTAGTCTTTACTGATAATGGCGATATTATTTCGGGCGGTAATTTCCATGCAGAGCCTGTTGCGATGGCGGCAGATAATATTGCGCTTGCGTTAGCGGAAATTGGTGCGTTATCCGAACGTCGCATTGCATTACTGATGGATACCCATATGTCACAGTTGCCACCTTTCTTAGTGAATAACGGGGGCGTGAACTCAGGTTTTATGATAGCCCAAGTGACGGCCGCTGCATTAGCCAGTGAAAACAAAGCATTAGCCCATCCATCAAGTGTCGATAGCCTACCAACGTCGGCTAACCAAGAAGACCATGTTTCGATGGCACCTGCAGCGGGGCGTCGATTATGGGAGATGGCAAAGAATGTCACGGGTATTTTAGCCATTGAATGGCTTTCTGCGTGTCAGGGTATGGATTTCCGTGAAGGTTTGAAGTCGAGTGAAACCTTGGAAAAAGCACGTAAAACATTACGTGATCAAGTGACTTACTATGATAAAGACCGTTATTTTGCCCCTGATATTGAAGCGGCAATTAATTTAATTAACCAATATAAACTGTCTGCGCTCTTCAAGGCTGGCGCAGTCTTCCCTAACTAATATATCAAGCAAATAAAAGGTGGCCGGCAATGTACTGGCCGCCTGAAGTATTTATCTGCACGACAATAAAATAATACGAAGGATAAATCATGCAAAGCACATCACAACTTGCGCGAGGGCTTTCTGCGCGCCACATTCGATTTATGGCTTTAGGTTCTGCGATTGGTACAGGTTTGTTTTATGGTTCAGCGAAAGCAATAGAAACCGCGGGTCCCGCGGTATTGCTCGCCTATATTATCGGCGGTGCCGCAGTGTTTATGGTTATGAGAGCACTGGGTGAAATGGCGGTTCATCGACCACTTGCGGGGTCGTTCTCACAGTATGCCAGCCATTATTTAGGGCCGAGAGCCGGTTTTTTTGCGGGTTGGACTTATGTTTTTGAAATGCTCATTGTTTGCTTGGCGGACGTGACGGCATTTGGTGTTTATATGAAACTGTGGTTTCCAGAGGTTGCACAGTGGATTTGGGTGTTAAGCATTATTTTCTTTATTGGTGCGATAAACCTATGTCACGTGAAAACCTTCGGTGAAATGGAGTTTTGGCTGTCAATCATTAAAGTTATTGCGATTATTGCGATGATTGTCGGTGGTGCCGCCATTATGATGTTTGGTTTTGGCCAAGCTGCAGACCATGCGGTTGGGGTATCAAACTTATTTATTCACGATGGGTTTATGCCAAATGGTATTGGTGGGGTGATTGCATCCTTTGCTGTCGTAATGTTTGCTTTCGGGGGAATTGAAGTTATTGGTATTACCGCGAGTGAAGCGAAAAACCCTGAAACCACGATCCCAAGAGCGATTAATGCGGTGCCAATTCGTATCTTATTGTTCTATGTCCTGACGTTATTTGTCTTGATGTGTATTTATCCATGGAACCAAATTGGGCAGCAAGGTAGTCCATTTGTGCAGATCTTCGATAGCTTAGGTATTCAATCTGCAGCGAATATCTTAAATATTGTGGTGATCACAGCAGCAATTTCGGCAATTAACAGCGATATCTTTGGTGCAGGGCGTATGATGTATGGCATGGCACATGAAGGACAAGCACCAAAAGCCTTTACCAAGCTGACAAAAAACGGCGTGCCTTGGATGACGGTATTAGTGATGATCGCGGTATTACTGGTGGGCGTAGTATTGAACTATGTCATTCCTGACGATGTGTTTGTGGTGATTGCGTCAATTGCGACGTTCGCGACGATTTGGGTATGGTTGATGATTTTACTGTCACAGTTTGCAATGCGCAAAAAAATGTCGCCAGAAGAAATTAGTCAATTAAAATTCCCTGTACCGATGTGGCCTGTCGCGCCTATTCTAGCCATCGCATTTATGGTGTTTATCTTTGGTGTTTTAGGTTATTTTGAATCGACACGAATTGCATTATATGTCGGCATTGTTTGGTTAGTATTACTGACTATTGCCTACACACTTTGGGTAAAAAAACCTGCGAAAGAGGCGGAAATCGTACTGCAAAACGAAAGCTAATATTGTTGCTTCTTTGCTGAACTTGTTATTTTCCTCACGCCCTTTAGCTAAATAAAGGGCGTTTTTACGTCAAAACATGCATTAACATGCATTAATAAGTGCGATGAGCCGATCCCCCCTGGCAAATTTTATTACATTAATCTGCTGATTTGTCTTTCACTTCGTGGCAAACTTTAGTTATTCATATATTCCCTTTCAAAATACAGGCTGGAGAACCCCTTCTTGGAAAAGATTTTCGTTGATGAAGCCGTTGCAGAACTTCATACCATTCAAGATATTTTACGTTGGACGATGAGCCGCTTTAATGCAGCCAATGTGTACTATGGCCACGGTACAGATAACCCATGGGATGAGGCGCTACAATTGGTGTTACCAACACTTTACCTGCCTCTAGACCTGCCCGATGAGCTGTTAACCTCACGCCTAACACCAACGGAACGCCACCGCATTATTGAGCGTGTTTTGCGCCGTATTAATGAGCGTATTCCAGTCGCATACCTGACTAATCGCTCATGGTTCTGTGGCCATGAGTTTTATGTTGATGAGCGCGTGCTTATCCCACGTTCGCCAATTGGTGAATTAATCAATAACCATTTTGTTGGCTTAGTGGCGGATGAACCACAAACCATTCTTGATTTATGTACAGGAAGTGGTTGTATTGCAATTGCTTGTGCGTATGAATTCCCTGATGCAGAAGTCGATGCGGTTGATATTTCAAGTGATGTGCTAAGCGTTGCTGAGCAGAATATCGCCAATCATGGTTTGGAGCATCGAGTGATCCCTATCCGTTCGGATTTATTCAGGGAAATGCCAGAGGTTAAATACGATTTAATTGTCACTAATCCTCCGTATGTGGATGCGGAAGATATGGACGATTTACCAGAAGAATTTCGTGTTGAGCCTGAGCTAGCACTAGCCGCTGGAAGTGATGGTTTGAAACTGGTGCGTCGTATCTTAGCCAATGCACCGCGTTTTCTGACAGAAGAAGGCGTGTTAGTGTGCGAAGTGGGTAACAGTATGGTTCATCTGATTGAACAATATCCTGAAATTCCATTTATTTGGTTAGACTTTGAATACGGTGGTGACGGTGTGTTTATGTTAACGCGTGAACAACTTGTCGAGCACCACGCACATTTTGAGCTTTATATCGATTAATCAACAGTTGCGTGATGTTTCAAGATCATGTAATCAATAATAACGACACAACGATATAATAATTAACAACCAAAATTCTTAGTAAAACAAGAATGGCTTAGAATAGGAAACTCCGATGGCAGGAAATTCAATTGGGCAACTTTTCCGCGTAACCACATTTGGTGAGTCACACGGGGTTGCATTAGGTTGCATCGTCGATGGGGTTCCCCCAGGCTTAGCACTGACAGAAGCAGATTTACAAAAAGATTTAGACCGTCGTCGTCCAGGAACATCGCGTTATACGACAGCGCGTCGGGAGCCTGACCAAGTCAAAATCTTATCTGGTGTGTTTAATGGTGTTACTACGGGCACCAGCATTGGGTTATTAATCGAAAACACCGATCAACGCTCGCAGGATTACGGCGCGATTAAAGATGTATTTAGGCCCGGCCATGCGGATTACACTTATGAACAAAAATATGGCCAGCGTGATTACCGTGGTGGTGGTCGTTCATCAGCACGTGAAACAGCCATGCGCGTTGCAGCAGGTGCGATTGCGAAAAAATATTTACAAGAAAAGCTCGGTGTGCAAATTCATGGTTGTTTAACGCAAATGGGGTCAGTCGCTTGTGAAATTAAAGACTGGTCAATTGTCGAAGAAAACCCATTTTTCTGTCCCGATCCAAGCAAGTTAGACGCACTTGACGAATTATTGCGTGGTTTAAAGAAAGAAGGTGATTCGATTGGTGCTAAAATTACCGTCGTTGCAGAGCATGTCCCTGCGGGCTTAGGTGAGCCGGTATTTGACCGTTTAGATGCCGATCTCGCTCATGCGTTAATGAGTATTAATGCTGTGAAAGGGGTGGAAATTGGTGATGGTTTCGGGGTTATTGCGCTTAAAGGTAGTGAAAATCGTGATGAAATTACCCGTAATGGTTTCACCTCAAACCATGCAGGTGGCATTTTAGGTGGTATTAGCAGCAGCCAGCCGATTATTGCGCATATTGCGTTAAAACCGACATCCAGTATTACCGTTTCAGGTAAAACATTAAACCGTGATGGTGAAGAAGTTGAAATGATCACCAAAGGGCGTCATGACCCTTGTGTAGGCATTCGCGCGGTACCAATTGCAGAAGCGATGATGGCGATTGTCCTGATGGACCACTATTTACGTCATCGAGGCCAATGTGCGGATGTGACACCAGTAATGGAACCGTTTGAGTAACTGTTTTTACTGTGTTTATGTAGTGACAACTGAGCGGCCTATAAGGTCGCTTTGTTAATGATGAAGGTTCGGATGAAGCCTCCTAAAAATACCTCATCTAGGTTGTGATATTACCAAATCTGATTGGCGATATATTCACATCAACATCATGATATTTCTTCTTTTTGGATAGTAAAATGGATTGGCTAACTGCCGTTGCACCTGAAGTTTATGCTTTACTCTTCTTTGTTGCGCTGTTTGCAGGGTTTATTGACTCTATCGCTGGTGGAGGGGGACTATTAACGATCCCTGCCCTGTTATCTGTAGGAATAACGCCTGTTGAAGCTTTAGCGACCAATAAATTGCAAGCGGTTGGCGGTTCGTTCTCTTCAACACTCTATTTCGTCAGGCGTAAAGCAATAGATTTACGAGAACAACTGTTTCCGTTCATTATGACCATGATTGGTGCCATGTTGGGTGCGATTGTCATTCAAATGATTGATACCGCATTTTTAAAACAACTGTTGCCCATTTTGGTGATTTGTGTCGGTTTATACTTTTTATTAACGCCGTCAATTGGTGTGCAAGACCGTCAACAACGTATTAGTATGCCATTTTTCGGGGTGGCAATTGGGATGACTCTGGGTTTTTATGATGGAGCATTTGGTCCCGGAACCGGTTCATTTTTAGCGTTAGGTTATGTTTTGTTGCTTGGCTATAACCTTGCCAAAGCCACTGCACATGCGAAGTTACTTAATTTTGCCTCTAATTTCGGCTCTTTAGTGTTTTTTATTATCGGGGGTCATGTTCTTTGGGCATTAGGTTTTGTTATGCTAATTGGCCAAATGGTTGGCGCTCGTTTAGGTGCGCGCTTGGTATTAACCAAAGGACAGAAACTGATCAGGCCGATGATCGTGGTGATTTCGTTGCTGATGAGTATTAAATTACTCCATGATAGCCATGGTGACGTGATTAAAGCTTGGTTTCTCTCATTATTTTAAGATGATTTAAATTATTCATGAGTACACATAATTATCAGGATCTAATCAACATCTTTGATGAATGCTTTGGTGTGACATATAACACCAGACTGGTAAAAGGGGATGATGAACCCATTTATTTACCCGCAGATGAGGCTGTGCCTTATCACCGAATTGTATTCGCACACGGCTTTTTCACCAGTGGATTACATGAAATCTCACATTGGTGTATCGCAGGGGAAGCAAGGCGCCAGCAAGTTGATTACGGCTATTGGTATTGCCCTGATGGGCGAGATGAAAAAACACAGTGTGAGTTTGAGGTGGTTGAGATCAAACCTCAAGCACTCGATTGGCTGTTTTGTGTTGCTGTTGGCATTCCATTTAATGTCAGTTGTGACAACTTAGAAGGGGATTTTGAGCCTGACCGCATTGCGTTTATGCGCAAAGTTCATGCCCAAGTGATGCTTTATTTAGAAAATGGCATCCCGGAGCGCCCATTACGCTTTATTAATGCGTTACAATTGTTTTACAATACGCCACCTCTTTGTGCAGAAGCTTTTCCTTACCCGGAAGATATTTTTGCCTAATGAACACACAATATAGTAAGGATTAAGCATGCTTGCGGATTTAGAAACACGCATACTAACGAAAATTGATGATATGGTTGAACACGCGAGTGATGATGAGCTCTTCGCTGGCGGCTATTTGCGTGGTCACTTAACCCTTGCTGTAGCTGAACTGGAAGAAGAAAACGAAACCAGTTCTGAAGCATTATACCAACGTGTTGAAGTCAGTATTCAAAATGCCATCAAAGCAGGCGAATTGACGCCACCAGACCAAGTATTGGTATTAGATATGTGGAAAAACTTATTAAATAACGCAATTTAATTTTATAGATTTCTGCATGAAAAGCGGGGAAACCCGCTTTTTTGTTAGCTAAATTTTGTTGTAGGTAAACATTATGGCGAATATTCGTTTAGCAACCCCCTTTGATGCCAAGCACCTTCCTGCTGTAGAAGCTTCTGCAGGGCAGGCGTTCACGAGTGTCGAAAAATATCAATGGCTTGCTGAGGGAGAGGGACAAACAGAGCAAGACCACCTCGGCTTTATTTCAGCGCAATTAGAATGGGTTGCGGTGAATGATTGTGATGAACCAATTGGCTTTATCAATGCTGAAAATCATCATCATAGCCTGCATATTTGTGAGGTTTCTGTTTGCCAGCAATGGCAAGGTCAGGGGCTGGGTAAAAAGTTGATTAAGCAGGTTCTTGATGCCGCTTTGGCACGCAAGATCACGGTAGTGACATTGACCACTTGCCGTGATGTGCCTTGGAATGCACCTTATTACCAACGCTTGGGTTTTAAAATTCTTGAAATTAATGAGCTAACCACCGAGTTACAGGCTATTTTACAGTCTGAGGTCGATGCAGGGTTTGCAGCTGAAGACCGCTGTGCAATGGCTATTTCATTAACTTAATGTATTAATAAGGGAGTTTAATAGGGCGACCTAATAATAATTTCCTTACCCAAAAACGGTTTGGGTTGAGTTCTGCGAGGGTTTCATCGTCAAATGGGAGCACTTGCCCAAAAATTTGGGCGGCAAGTAATTCTGCACAAAGTGGGGCGGTTGATAACCCTCTTGACCCTAATGCACCAAAAATAAATAAATTTGGGTGAACAGGCGCTAGGGCGATGGGCTGTTGCTTGGCGATTTTAGTCGGTAAATCATGATAGTGCGCCAAATATTGCTCGAAATCAGGCACATTTCCTACCAAAGGGAAGTGGTCACGAATAACACAACGAATACCTTGGCGTGAATGTTGCTGGGAAATATCGATATCCCTAGGCCAAGTCACATCGGGTAGGTTATCAACCAGTTTTTGGCGGTTTCCTTGTTGTTCTTCCTCACTATAATCTAAATCAAGTCGTTCACGCTGATAACTAGCGCCTAAGCAATGTTGCTCGCCAGAGGCATCGGCTGGCGTTAAATACCCTTCAAAACACAAAACATTTTTCAGCTGTTGTAGGGTGTGATTAGTTGGAATATGGCTGACTTGCCCACGCACAGGTGAAATGGGTAAATTAACGGTTTGTGCAAATTGGCGCAACTTGTGCCCATTAGCAATGATGACTGTTGAGTGAACACGTGTTAGCCGTTTATGTTGTGCAGTTTCAATTAATAACTGCCACTTTTGTTCCGTTTGTTTTAATTCAACGACATTGTGTCCAAAACAGAAGTTGACCCCCTGCTGTTGCAAATATTGTTGCAAACTCTCACACAGTTGAGCAGGGCATAGCCATCCTCCAGAAGCATAGTGAATACCATCATGGTTGACATCAACGCCGCAAATATCACTCAGTTGCTGACGATTTTTACCAATCGCAAAATCAGCCGGCCACTCGGTTTCTAACATTCCTGCTATTTTGCGAGCCACTTTGTCGTTATAGGCTAATTGGCTCACACCACACCATTGACCTTCAAATGCGAGCCCTTGTTTGGCCAGCTGATGATAAAAACGAGAGGCAAAAGGGAAAGCGCTGACAAAAAAGCGTTCAAGGGGGTCATTAGTGCCAGTGAGTAAGGGGTAAATAGCCCCTTGGCGATTACCTGAAGCATTCTGCGCAACTTGGACGTCTTGGCAATATAGGGTAACTTTTGCACCGCGATGATGAAGGGCGTAGGCCGCTGTTAAACTGGCGAGCCCACCACCAATGATCGCGACATCAGCTGGGTTATCTGCTTTTCGTCTTGCAAACCAAGGCGTTGGGATATCAATTTCTTTTTCGGCTAATACACCCGTTAACATCTCTCGCTTGTTGCCAAAGCCTTTGACCTTTTTAAGGGTGAAGCCAGCTTGTTGTAGGCCTCGCTTGACCGCGCCTGCTACGGTAAATGTGGCAAAAGTCCCATTAAGGCGGGCTAAATTTGCCATGTTAGTGAACAGCTGTTCACTCCACATTTCGGGATTTTTTGCGGGGGCGAAACCATCTAAAAACCATGCATCTATCTTATTGTTTAAATTATTTTTCAGTAAAGAAATGTGCTCATTAACATCGCCAAACCATAAATCTAATATGACATGGCCATTTTCTAATATGATCCGCTGGTTACCCGGTAAAGCTTGTGGCCAGCTATCACAAAGGGATTGCGATAAGGCAGCAAGTTCAGGCCAACAGTGATGTGCTGCGATTAAATCTGTTTTTGTTAATGGGTATTTTTCGAAGCTGATGAAATGCAATTGCTGTAATGTTGCATTGGGGTTTGCGGCTTTAAATTGATTAAAAGATTGCCATAATGCCAAAAAATTCAAACCGGTACCAAACCCTGTTTCGGCAATTACACAGGTTGCAGAAGGGTGCGTAGCAAAACGGCCAGGAAAATGATTTCCTTGCAAAAAAACATGACGAGCTTCTTCTAAGCCATTTTGGTTAGAAAAATAGATATCTGCAAATTGTTCAGACATGGGGGTGCCTTCGTCATTCCAACTTAGGCGTGCGGTTTGTACAGCGTTCTTTTTCACGATAAGCCTACATTGTTTATATAATTCCTAAATTTTACCGCTGATATCGGTGTAAGGCTACCGTCATAAAAAAGTCTCATTCGCGTCACAAAGAAAAAAATACAAATATTTACCCTGATCGGACTTGTTCAGCGTACAAGTGTAAGCTAAAGTGACACCCTGTAATCCCGCAATCATATAATTATAGACATGAGGTAACGAATGAAGCGTGCAGTCATCACTGGTCTAGGTATTGTTTCCAGCCTTGGTAATAACCAGGAAGAAGTACTGGCTTCTCTGAAGGAAGGTCGTTCCGGGATCACTTTCTCAGAAGAATTCAAAGAGGCAGGGCTACGTAGCCATGTCTGGGGTAATGTCAAAAATTTAGACCCAAAAGACTTAATCGACCGTAAGATTTTCCGTTTTATGAGTGATTGCTCCGCCTATGCTTATTTATCGATGGAACAAGCGATTGCGGATTCAGGTTTAGCTGAAGAACAAGTTTCAAATTTACGCACAGGTATCGTTGTAGGCTCGGGTGGTGGTTCTCCACGTAACCAAGTAGCGGGTTCTGACGGTATGCGTGCGAAAGGTTTACGTGGCGTGGGCCCATATATGGTGACCCGTGCAATGGCATCGGGTATTTCTGCCTGTTTAGCAACGCCTTTCAAAATCAAAGGTGTAAACTACTCAATCAGTTCTGCTTGTTCAACATCAGCGCACTGTATCGGTCATGCGGTTGAATTAATTCAATTAGGCAAACAAGATGTGGTTTTCGCAGGTGGCGGTGAAGAGCTGAGCTGGGAAATGACCTGTGAGTTTGATGCGATGGGCGCATTGTCCACGAAATACAATGAAACGCCAGACAAAGCATCAAGAACTTACGATAAAGACCGTGATGGTTTCGTTATCGCAGGTGGTGGCGGTATCGTTGTTGTCGAGGAATTAGAACATGCGTTAGCGCGTGGTGCACATATCTACGCTGAAATTGTCGGCTATGGTGCGACCTCTGACGGTGCAGACATGGTTGCTCCTTCAGGTGAAGGTGCGGTGCGTTGTATGCAAATGGCAATGCAGGGTGTTGATAAAATTGATTACATCAATACACACGGTACGTCAACGCCAGTGGGTGACACCAAAGAGTTAGAAGCTATCCAAGAAGTGTTTGGTAGTCATTCGCCTGCAATTTCTGCAACGAAAGCGATGAGTGGTCACTCATTAGGCGCTGCG
This sequence comes from Providencia sp. PROV032, assembly GCF_028484875.1. Lineage (NCBI taxonomy): Bacteria > Pseudomonadati > Pseudomonadota > Gammaproteobacteria > Enterobacterales > Morganellaceae > Providencia > Providencia sp. PROV032. The sequence goes on along the minus strand of NZ_JAMPSX010000025.1, from coordinate 44,150 downwards.
GGTGTACACGAAGCGATTTACAGCTTACTGATGTTAGAGCACGGTTTTATTGCGCCAAGCATTAACGTCGAAAACTTAGACGAAAAAGCTGCTGGCTTGAATATCGTGACTAAACCAACGGAACAAGCTCTGGAAACCGTCATGTCTAACAGCTTCGGTTTCGGTGGAACTAACGCCACATTAGTGATGAGCAAATACAAAGCGTAATTTGTATTAGCCTAAGGTATTAAATAAGCGAGAACTTCGGTTCTCGTTTTTTTTATACGAAATCAATAGGTACGCTATCGTTGTTTTATTAAATAATTAATATGTTGAATATGGGAGTATATGGCAAACAAAGTTAATTGATATAGGAAAAAATTATGAGTATTAAAACTCTCTTTTACACAATGAGAAATAGTTCGACAAAGATGCTTGAAGTCTATACTAAAAATCGCTCCGAAACGAATAAGAAAACATTACTTAACATGGCTCTTTCTAAGATAAGTAACATATACAACCGATATGGATGGGATATTGAAGAAAAAGGTAAAGAGAAAATCGCAAAGCAAAATAAAGTTTTAAATCATCTGGTGGATATAAATACCGACAAATTGAAAAATAGTGATAGTAATCATCTATTACAGGTCAAATCAGAACATAAACTCGATATGCTTGCAGCCTACTATGACTATTCGAATAAAAAAATAACGGCGGAAAGCATGGTGAAACTTCTTCTTGGTAGTACCTATAATAGAAATATTCATATTAGTAGCGCAAATATTGATTTTTCAGGCTCAGATTTGTCGAACACAGTAGTTGAAACAAGTAATAACATCCCTTTGTTAAGAGCTAATTTTTCTGATGCCAACGCTGAAAATACCAAAATTAATATCCCAGTTAAAATAGATGTTGATTACAACTTTACGAATACTAATTTAAAAAATGCGACGATAAAGCTAGATATCCAGTATGATAATTTGAGTGATACGGTTATGAGTAGCTTATTTGGTCATGATGGCTTCCCTTATAAAAGTGTTTTTAGTTCAATATCAACAATTGATAATAAATATATTGGAATTAAAAGGGATTTATTTAAGATGTTAAAAAAAGCATATGATAACAGAAAAAATTATTTTGAAAGTAATGGGTTGATTGAAGAGGAGTTTATAAATAAATATAAAAACATTATAAAATAAAAGGTAAATAACGCTATAAATGAAATGTTTCAAATAAATTGAATTGACTGAGAATCATTTTGGGTGGAGTTAATATGATAAGGTTAAAAATGAGGGTGGGTGATTTAAAAATATTAACTAAAGGGCTAGTTAATTACATCTCTAAAAAATTCAGTAATATGATTTTTAAAATAAAAAACTGCAATAATTCATTTCCATTTTTAACGAGAAAACGGCCGGAGTATATAGTTGGTCAAGATGAAAAAATATTAAAAAAGTTAAGCGTAAAACAGTATCATTAATAAATGAATAATTTATGACCAAAAAGCCCCAAAGTATTTTTGGGGCAATTTTTTTTAAAAGGTATAAATTCCCTATTGCGCAGAAACTTTTCTATGTTTACGAATACGCTTAATAACTGGTGGCAAAATTAGCACTAATACCGCTAGAATTAATAAACTTTGAGAAATCGTACTGCTCCAAAGAATATCGAAATTTCCATTACTGATGGATAACGAACGACGTAAGTTTTGTTCTAGCATTTCACCCAATACAAACCCTAAGATTAATGGCGAAAGTGGGAAATTCATTTTTCGTAGAATAAACCCAAATACACCTAGCCCCATCATCAGTAACAAATCAAACGTTGTACTGTGAACGGCATATACCCCTACAGCAGAAATGCAAGCAATAGCAGGGACTAAAAACCATAATGGCACTGTTAACATACGCGTGAATAAGCCAATTAATGGAATATTCATGATGAGTAGGACCACGTTAGCAATCAACAGAGCCGCAATTAACCCCCAAACAATATCAGGTTGTTCAGTAAACATCCCTGGGCCTGGGGTGATATTGTAGAGCGTTAGGGCACCCATCATTACTGCTGTTGTTCCCGAGCCCGGAACGCCAAGAGTTAACATAGGAATAAATGACCCACAGGCAGAGGCATTATTGGCCGCTTCTGGTGCGGCAACACCGCGAACATCGCCATTACCGAAATCGCCTTTTTCACCACTGATTTTCTTTTCCGTCATATAAGTGATAGCGCTGGCAATGGTGGCTCCTGCTCCCGGTAATACCCCAACAAAGAAACCGATAAAAGAAGAACGTAAAGCCGGGCCAGCACACGCTTTGGCCTCTTTACGATTAAACAGCATTCTACCAGTTTTACGGATCAGCCCTTGGCCTGTGGCAGTGCCTTCGAGCATCAATAAAATTTCGCTGACAGAGAACAAACCAATAACTACGACGATAAACTGCACGCCATCCGATAAATGTACGCTATCGAACGTAAAACGATATTCCCCAGAGTTGGCATCCACTCCCACCGTGGCGAGTGATAACCCCATTAAGGCAGCCAATAGTGATTTGATTGGGTTTTGGCTCATCATGCTACCTAAGCAGGCAATGGCAAAAACCATTAAGGCGAAATATTCGGCAGGGCCAAAGGCGAGTGACCATTGCGCAAGCAAGGGAGCGAATAGAATTATCCCAACAATTGCAATTGTTGAACCAATGAACGAACTGACCGCAGAAATAGAGAGCGCGACACCACCTTTTCCTTGTTTTGCCATAGGATAACCATCTAGCGTGGTCATGATGGCAGCGGCATCGCCAGGAACATTGAGTAAGATTGATGATATACGCCCGCCATATTCACAGCCTAAATAAACTGTGGCGAGTAAGATTAATGCAGATTCAGCAGGTAATTTCAGTGCAAAAGCCAACGGCAGCAAAATCGCTACGCCATTGATAGGGCCGAGGCCGGGAAGCATCCCCACGATAGTCCCAATAAAGCAGCCGATTAAGGCGATCAAGATGTTTTGAGGAACCAGTGCGACCTCAAAACCTTGAGATAGATACATCCAAGTTTCCATGATTTCGCTCCTTAACTTAGCAAGCTGCCAATAGGCAAGGTTACATCTAGCCATTTATCAAAGGCATAGAACAAAAAGATACCTAAGATAGGGCCTGAAATAATCGCGGCGATGGGCGTCGCACCAAATAGCAGGGCAATACTGATGGTGAGTAAACTGGTTGCAATCGGGAATCCTAACCATTCAAAAGCCCATGCATAGATCACGAGTGCAACGACTAATAAAACTAAACGGCGTAATACATAGGGTTTTGGCCACTCAACGGCTTCTTGCTTGCCAAATAATAAGGCAAGAGCACAAAGCGCCATTAAGGAGAGTATGACAACCGGAAAAGGGCGGGGGCCCAGTGGTTCGTAAGTAAACTCACTTTGGATCCCCCAGCCAATATAAATTCCGATAGCACACAGTATTAGCCAAACTATGGCAAATATGCGTTGGCTCATCGTTCACTCCGTTATTTGGCTAAACCGAAAGCACGGGCTTGTTCACGATACTGCTCGATCTCTTTTTTGACATAGCTATCGAGTTCTTGCCCGGTTAAGTTGTATTCAAATAAACCACGCAGTTCGCGTTGTTTTTTGAAATCGTCGGTTTGTTGCAATTTTTGGAAGGCTTCAACCCATTGGTTATAATCGGCATCAGACACTTTTGGGCCCATATAGAAACCGCGAATGATTGGCCAGACAATGTCATACCCTTGTTCTTTTGCTGTAGGGATATCGGATAACCCATCACCAAGGCGTTTGTCTGCGTAGACGGCAAGAATACGAATTTTACCTTCATTGATATATGGCGTCATTTCGCTGATATCCCCTGAAAGTACCTGAATATGGTTACCCAGCAGCGCGGTTAAGGTTTCACCGCCTCCTTCAAAAGCGACATAACGCATTTTGCGAGGGTCAATGTCTATCGCTTTTGCGAGTAAAGCCGTTTTCATCCAGTCTTGGCTACCAATAGATCCTCCCGCCCCAAATACGATGCTATTAGGGTCTTTTTTGAAGGTATCCATTAAATCTTTGAGATCTTTATAAGGGGAGTCAGCTCGAACGGCAATCATGCCGTAGTCACTGCCAACGCTGGCAAGCCAACGCACGTCATTTTCGTTATAGCGGCCAAATTTACCTTGTGCAAGGTTGAGTAATGAACCTCCGGAGAACGCAACGATGGTGCCGGGTTCCGCAGGGCGCTGAGCAACAATCGCGTTATAAGCGACCGCGCCAATACCGCCTGGCATATAGGTCACGCGCATCGGTTTTTCAATTTCTTTGGTTTCAAGAAGAGACACTTGTACTAACTTACAGGTTAAATCAAAACCACCGCCAGGTTTGGCGGGGGCAATACATTCTGTACGTTCGGGTAGGGCGTTTGCAGAGTTAATGCCAACTAAAAATATTGCTGTTGCTAAGGCCTTCAGTGTGAATTTTTTCATTCTTTTTTCCTTACTAAGACAATAATTAGAGGTAAAAATTGCTTACTTCTTGTTGTATTCGTATGACATCATTGCCCGATGAAGCTTTCATTTACCTTTCATTAACAAATATTATTATTTTTATGTGATATATATCAGATTGTTTTGTATTTTTACTTTTTTATTATGTTAATTTAATGTTAAATTAATCACGTTAATAGTGTTTGTTAGCAATAGTTGTGATGGACACAGTAAAAATGGTCACATTTGCTTTCCATTCATCCAATGGAATGCCAACGTATACTGATAAATAATTATAATGAGTATGCGGCATGAGAATTTTATTGGTTGAAGACCATGACGAATTGTCATTATGGTTACAAAAAGCGTTATCATCATCTGGGTTTGCGGTTGATGTTGCCAGTGATGGCGCAATAGCGGACCAACTATTGCAGACTGAGCACTATGAATTAGTCGTGTTAGATGTATCACTTCCGAGAATGAGTGGGCTTGAGGTATTAGCGCAAATGCGTAAACGCCATCAAGAAACCCCTGTCTTGTTATTAACGGCGAATTCAGACGTGGCCGACCGTGTACAGGGGCTAAATGCGGGGGCTGATGACTACCTGACAAAACCTTTTGACATTGCGGAATTAGAAGCGCGACTTCGTGCTTTATTGCGACGCAGCCAAGGGAAAGTCAATGAGTCACAACAGTTTGGATTACTGAGTTACCATGAGGATGGCTATTTTTTATTAGGCGAAGAGCCTCTCGGCTTAACACCAAGAGAATATGCGGTGTTAAACACATTATTTCATCGGCGAGGACGTCCTGTTTCTAAAATGCAATTATTTGAACAGGTCTTTTCGTTATCTGATGAAGCCAATTTACAAAGTATTGAATTATATGTTCATCGTGTAAGAAAAAAGCTTGCCGGTTCAGATGTTAATATCAATACTTTACGCGGATTGGGATACCGATTAGAGCAGTGTAGTGTATGAAATTAGTCTCTCATCCACGCTCTCTCTTTCATCAGTTGCTGCTCTTTTTCGGTATCCCCCTCATTTTATTGGGCAGTTTTTCGGTTTATACCCACTATTACAGTGCAAAAAATGCCGCAAATTTAGCCTATGACCGAACCTTATTAGCTTCAGCACGGACAGTTGCAGAACGTTTGCAAGTAATCGATGGGCACCTCTCTGTGAGTGTGCCTTATGTCGTGCTTGATAGTTTTGAACTAAATAATAATGACCGAATTTTTTATCAAGTAATCTCCCCTGACGGTGAAACTATCTCCGGTTATGACGATTTGCCGCCAATTCCCGCTTATTGGATGCGTTCACAGCATTATACTGCGCTAGTTTATTTTTATGATGCGCAGTATAAGGGCTTGCCTATCCGTATTGCTGCGTTTTATCAACCTATTAATGAAGATGGCATAACGGGGATGGTTGAAATCCGTGTAGCGGAAACGGTCTATTCACGACAAGATCTCGCTAACCAATTGTTAATCTCTGCTTTGATGAGCCAAGGTACAGTGGTGTTGTTAACCTTGGTTCTTGCCTATATCCTACTGAGTAAGCTACTAGCACCGTTGAAAAAATTGTCTCATTTAATGTTAGGGCGTTCTGCTAATGATTTAACGCCATTGCCAGATTTACTGCCATGGTCTGATTTATCACCGCTTATTGATGCATTAAACCGGTATATTTCCCGCCTAAAGCGGATGGTTAGACGACAAGAGCGATTCAGTGCAGATGCTTCTCATCAGCTTAAAACTCCACTTACGGTGCTTAAAACGCAAGTTTCTGTGGCGATTAATAGTACAGATGAAACCCAACGGCAACAGAGTTTACAAGCCATTGAAAAAACACTCGATAATACGATTGTCCTGACGGATAGGCTTTTGCAGCTATCGCGATTAAAAGCTCATGAAAAAGAGGCTATTACACAGTATCGAGCCATAAATTTGGTCGAAATTGTTCATCAAGTCTGTTTTACTCGGCTATCTCAAGCAGAAAGCCAAAATATTGACTTAGGCTATGAAGGCGCAGAAACGGCATGGATCAAAGGCGAGCCGATTTTACTCGCAGAGATGTGTGCAAATTTAATTGATAATGCCATCAAATATACACCTGAAAATGGGGAGGTCACCGTCCGAGTGGTCAGTAGTGACGACCATTTTCATTGGGTCTTGGAAGTGGAGGACTCAGGGCCAGGGATCCCTGATGCTAAAATTAACCGTTCAATGGAAGCATTTACACGTTTAAATAATGCCTTAGGGAAGGAAGGAGCGGGGCTTGGATTGGCACTCGTAAAAGATATTGCGCGCTATCATGGTTCTGAACCTCAATTATTAAAAAGTAAATTACTCAATGGATTGTTAGTTCGAATCGCATTCAAAGTTAGCCAAGCGCCTTTTTAAAAAAAAACCACCCAATACGGTAGGTGGTTTCAATCGCAGTGAAATAGTAAATCTAATGAGAATACGCGTTAATATTGTGATGGGGCAAATATAGGCATTGATTTATTATGCAAGGGTTGGTGGTTTACATCACTCGCAATCGTGTCTTGTGGAAACTCAGCGATGATCGATGATAATAACGCTCCTAGGTCTTTATCATTTCCATCGTTATCAACGACGTTCAGGTTGATTTTATCTGAGTTCTTGTTAATCGTGGTTTCAATTGACATGATTTTTGTTTTTTTGTTAATTAATTCAATAAGTAAAGGTGTAACTTCTGAAGAAATTGATTTTTTGTCTTTATTTTCTGAGTGGGTATAAATGTATAGAGATATCTCTTTCTCTGTCTGAGCAATTTGTTTTTCTAAAGCATGTATATCATTAATGAATTCGCGTATTTCTGAATGTCCTTTTGAGTCGTACAGTTTTGATAACGCGCCTAATTGCTCAGTTAAGTTTAATAAGGAATACATTTTATCTTGAACCGTCTGATAATATGTATTTTCATCAATCGTAGATGACGATGATTTTAAGGGGACCTTTATACGAATGTTAGAAATTAAATTATTTATTTCATTTTTCAATAGTTTTTTTTCTACGGCTAACATGTAGACATTATCTTTACCTTCACCAAAATTATTAATATAAGAGCCTACCTCAATTGGTGGAGAAAATTGTTGTAGATGATTATTAAACTCTAAATTAATAAATTTTTGTAGTGTTTTTGTTCTAAGGAATTCATCAGAAAACTGGGTCGCTAACTCTTCAATATTATCACGGGTATTTTTCTCCTGAGCTAATAGTCTGTTTTCAATGATGTAATTTTCTAAATCTTCTTTTATATTTAGTATGTTTCTTTCTAGCTGAGACCGATGGATCAAATATGTGGACTGGTCGTAATATAAACCGGCGTCTTTTTTCATTTCTATGTTGATACGTAGTTCAATTTTGTCGAACAACTTTTCTAATTTATTTTGAATGTCTTGTTGGTATTTTGTTTGTCGGTCAGAGCCATATGTGAATAGCGCATCAATGGATAAGATATGATTATCTAATTTTTTCGGGGCATTAATTTTTAATGTTTTTAAATTATCAATGGATTTTGATAACTCAGTAAGTAGCTTAAACTCCTTATTGTTTTTGAAATTCTTTTCAAGGTAGTTACTGTTAAAACCGTTGTCTTGTTCAATGTGGTTATGAACATCATCCAAGTATTCAAAGCTTTTTATTTTATCAAAACTATGGTGTAAATATTGAATTTTTGCATATTGAGTATTTAATTTTGTCGTATGTTTTATCAATTTATTGATAGTATTATTGCTAGCAGAATGCATTACTCCATCATTATTAAGTTTCTTTAGCAATCTTTCTACGTTATTTTTACTTTCTTTAGCATCATTGTATAAATTATGTATATCTCCTTCTGCGTAGAATGCTTTTTGCATCAAGGTAAGCTTAGACTGCATGTTTTCAGTGGTTTTATGCAGATATTTTCGCGATAAATGGTAACTATTATTTAGGTTAGCATTAATTTGGTTAAGTTCTGAACTGATGGCATTTAGAATAATAGGATTTTTTTGATGTGAAATTTCATCAGGTGAAATAAAATGGTCTTCCATATCATTCTGTAAACTCAATAAATCGGCTTCATATCGGTCAATTAAATGGGACTTATTGAGACTCATAGACTCTGAAATTTCTGAAATCGTATAATAGCCTTGTTTGTTTGTCTGTTTACTGTGTAAAAACTGTAGCGCTTCGAAGTTTTTTTCTTGGTTTTCGGCTTGTACGGAAAGTGTATGTTCTATATTTTTTAATTCATTCAATTCATCAGAACCCGCCGTTTTAAATTTACGTTTTAAATAATCAATTTTATTCATTAAGTGGCGAATGTTTATACTATTTTGTTCTACGTTTTCTCGAACACTTTGATATGTTTTTTCTAGGTAAATGGTATTTGTGGGTGGTTTTTTACTAATAGATAAGATTGTTGAATAGTCTATCTCCTTATATATATCTTGGCTTTTTATACTTCCTAATGATTTATGCGCTTTATTAAATGTTGAAATCATAGTAAACACTCCTTGTTAATAGATTATTTAAATCTGCCGATATGCAGACGCAAATAAAATATAATCTAACGATGGGAGGAAGACTAATTTTTATTTAATATGAAAATTGAATTAATATAACTCAAAATCATTAGCTAATAATTTTTTAGTTATATTATAAGTGGCTGCTATAAAAGACGATTTTGGTGGGTGTAAAAATGATGATTGTAGATGGATGAAGGCGCTAAAGTTAATTAGCGCCTTAGCGTTATGGCTTATTGATTTAACATACTAAAGTCCCATTCTTTTAATGCTTTGATTGAGTCTTTGTCGAGGTATTTAGCACCCAGTTCAAGGTAGTCATGGGCTTTTTGGATATCTTCTTTACTTTTGCTACCGACCCAGCCGTTATAATACATATAAGCAAGTTTGTATTTCGCCATCGCATGGTGGGTGCCTTGTTCTAGGTCTGTTATATCGTAGTATTTAGCCGCTTTAACATAGTCTTTTGGTATGCCTTGGCCAAAGTAGAGCATATCGCCGGCGAGGTGGGCCGTGTTACTGTCATTTTGTTGTGCGCCTAAATCAAAGTAATAAAGCGCTTTCGGGAAGTCTTTTTCAATGCCGCGCTCGTTATCTTTACGATACAGATTACCTAAAATGTTATAAGCGCGAGGATAGCCATTTTTCCCTGCTAATTCATAATAATAGATCATCTTTTGCGTATCTTCAGGCACGTGCTCACCACGGGCATAGGCGATACCTAATGAGAAGGCTGACATTTTATCGCCTGCCTCAGCTTCGACACGCTGTTTTTCAATTTGCTCGGCAAAGCGTCCATATTTCTCATAGGCTTTTTCATCGGCAACTTGTTGCTCAACCGCTTGTTTATCTTGCGCTGAAAGTGTATCCAGTAGCTCGATGTAGCTTGGTTTTTTATCAAGTAGTAATGCATAGTAATAAGCCTGCTTGGCATCGCCTTTTTCGACATAAGCCTTATAAATCGAACCAAGTGCATGAGTAGGATGGTAATTTAGCGAAATTTGGTACCATTCGATGGCTTTGTCGATATTTTGTTCAACATTACAATCGCCTTTTAAATAGGTGGTTCCCATCTCTTCGGAAAGGCTCTCAGGATAATGAATATAATGTTTGTCGGTATTTTTCTGGAAATTGCTTTTTTCAATCCATTCCTTCAAATATCGGCTCGCTTTATCCATATCCACATTATCGCTGTTACTACAATATTGGCCGGGATAATAGATTTGATAGAGTTTTTTCGTTGCCGCTAAATCACCCTTATCGTAAGCCCGTTGTAAATAGGTTAAGGCTTTAGCGTTATCACTATTTACATAATAGTAATAAAGGTCAATTAAAGCTTGGGTACGAGTATTTTCTTCACTTAACAGCAGCGCTAAGTATTTTTGTTGATCTTTGGGACGATTGAGCTCCCTTTTTTTATCTTCAATTCCATTTTTGTATAAATCCCCCAATGCATTAAAGGCTTCATTCGAAAGCTTATTATCGCTTGATTTCATTCCTTCTTGTAGATATTGAATCGCTAAATCATATTCAGGAGAGTTCGTGAGAATTTTGTTATCATATAAATACGTTTCGGCTAATTGAACTTTAGAGAAAAGGTCACCTTTCGCTGTGCCATCAATATAATTTTGGCGTTTTGTTTGGTTATCTTCAGTCACGGAATCAAGAGATTGATAAGCAGCTAAATTGCCAGCGTCGATACTTTTCTTATACCAATCTTGCGCTGCGAGATCTCGGCCGCGCGTACTATACCAATCGCCAAGTTTAATATAAGCGCTTATATCGCCTTTTTGGGCAGGGACCACGAGGGTTTCATAGGCTTCAATATAATCACCAACCCGTTTTGGATTAGAATGTTTTCTTAGATAAACAATAGCTTCATCCCAATCAGGTTCCATTACCCAAGCGTTTTTTTCTTCATTCAGTACTCCCATATATCGCATTTCACTATAGAGTGCGATGGCGTAGTCATTACCTTCATCACTCGCTTGTTTTAGGTACTTAGCCGCTTCCCAAAAGTCTTCTTTGACACCTCGCCCATAGAAATAAGCTCGACCCACTTTGTATTTCGCAGAAGGGCTGTCATTGAGCGTTTTCATACCAATGTCATAATCATCCATATACTTGATGAATTCATTGCCCCAACTTCCTGCTTTAAGGTAATACTCACGTGCTTTTTGTCGATTGATATCAACAAGCTGGCTGCCTTTTAAATATTGGTGTGCCAGTTTACGGGTATAGTCTTGACTACCAATAGTGGCTAATTGGGCGTAATACCCTAAGATTTTTGCTTTATTTGCATTGATAAATTGATCTTGTTGGTAATAATCAATAAGCTCTTCAAGCGCACTTTCTTGATTGAATTTTGCACTTTTCTCTAAATATTCAAGCCATTTTTTCTGGTCGATTTTCTGCCCATAGTTACCATATTTATAAGCATTGGCGAGTGTACGTAACGCATCTGGGTCATTCTGTTTCACTTTTTCTAGAATATTGGCAAATGAAGCTTTGGATTTTTCAATTTCTCTTTTACGTGATTTTAAGAAGCTAAAATCAGGATCAGAAATCTGATTGTAATAGAAAAGGGCAGTATCATAATTGGCATCTTCCCCATAGTTACCTTCTTGATAAATTTCCCCTAATTCATATAAACAACGGTTGTTCTTCAGTGCCGCACATTTTTTATATTGAGGAATTAAATCTTTTACGGTAAGCCCAGTAATTTGTTGGAAGCGAGATTTATAATAGGCCTTATCATTATGGTAAGTGACGCCATCAAGGTTCTGTGCGATATATAAATAAGCTGATGAACTACCTAATTCTCCGGCTTTTAAAATATAATCGTACAATGGTTTTATTTCAGCATCACTTAAAGTGTCAACATTCGTTAATTGATTAAGTTTGTTTATCCCATATAAATAAGTGATATCAGCATCATTATTAATAAGCGGTTCAATTAATTTTTGTGCTTCGGCATGGTTATCGTATAACGCCATTTTTACCAATATTGCTTTTGTATCAGCGCGATTTAAACCTACTTTTAATAAAACATCTTGGGCGGTTTGTAGCTCATGTGGACGTAATTCAGCTTGTGCTTGAGATGAATAGAGTACATTGCTAATCAGGTTAGCGATTTTATCGATCTCTGTTGGTCGATATTTTAATAATGCAGCAGCATAATAAACCTGGCTATTATAATTTTGTTTGATTGATTTTTCATATAAATCAAAAGCCTGATCACTATTTTTCTCAGCATCTTCCTTTAATAAATAGTCAGCATATAAATAAGCTAAGGAATAATTTTCGCGTTTAATTATATCTTCTTTGAGGATATCAATAATCGTTTTTTCATCGATAAGTGCTTTAATATCATAGCGATAATATATTTGAACCAATAAGCGCTCAGCGGTTGATGGGTAACCGTTTTCATTAAGGTTGTCGATGAGTAATTTAGCGGCTTTCTGCACATCCTGCTTAGTACCAAAAGCATTAATATAATAACGCGCTAATTGCATCTGAGCATCATAATTGGGGTCAATGCGATTTGCTTTTTCTAACGCGGCGAAGGCTTTTTCTGGCGAAAATAATGGGCTACCTTTAACACTATAAACATCACTTGCTGCCACTAACGCTTCCGCAGAGTTCGGGTACTTTTCCATTAAAATAGGGGTATATTTGGCGACAATATCACTCAGTTTTTTGTTTGGAAAATCGTAACTGGAAATTGCTCTCTGGTTGATGGTAACAAGTGCGTTTAAATCGCCAAGGTCTGCGGCAGCGGTGAGATATTTTTCAGCTAAAGCATCATTTCGCTTAACATCGCTAAATGTACGGCCAGAATACACGTTATAGGCTTGATACATCGCGGGAGGATATTGACCATCAGCGGCGTCAGTTAAATCCTGAATACGATCTTTGTCGGCTTGGTAATTTAAAAATAAGGCTTTAGGTTTTTTTTCGTCTACAAGAGGGCGGATATAAGCCATTGCACGGTTTTTATTTCTCCTAACACCATCGCCAGTCATGTATTTTTGGTACAACACATAGATGGCGTTCTCATCACCACGGCTCGCCCGTTCCTCTAAATTAGTAATGACCGCTTGCTTCTCTTCTTCTGTTTGTGAACCATACAATGATAAAGGCCCTGGTTCTAATTCATCTGCGTCAGAAATGTATTCTAATGCAGAGGAGAAAGAGAGGCGTTCGTACTTTTTAGCGAGTAATGGGTTCGGTGGTATACCGTTACCGCCATCCTTATAAATCGAGGCAAGCAGCATAGCGGGTAAGGGAAAATCGTTGCTGACAAGTGGTGTTAATATATCAACGGCTTTCTTACTGTCATTGTCAAAGTCATGGGTGATATAACCTAAAGCAAATTTGGCCAGTTTTGAGCCTTGGTCAGAAGCTAAAGTGAAATATTGGCGAGAAAGTTCAATATTTTGCGGAATTTCTTCGTATTTATCAGCTAAATAAATACCACCAACCATTTCTTGTGCTTCTTTTACACCGAGGTCAGCGGCTTTCGTTAAAGAAGTTAACCCGTTTTCATCTGTAGAAGTGTCTTCTATCATGTGCTTATAGCGGAAAAAACCAAGGTTATATAATGCATTTTTATTGTTAGCTTCTGCTGCCTTAATTAACCAGTGTTGAGCTGCCACATCATCGACATTCGTACCAATACCGTCTTTATACATCATGGCTAATGCAAAAGCGGACTGTGCGTCTTGCTCTGCTGTTTTTTGGAACTGTTCAAATGCAGCTTGAGATTCACCTTGTTGATATAAATCATAGCCTAATTGGGAGGGAGAGGATGAGTTGGTGTTATTGATAAAATAAATGCCAGTGGCTACAGCAATTATTATCAATATGAACAACCCAACTTTAAACGCCTTAGTCATTGTTATTCCTTATTATAGTGGTTACTTGCCACGCTCCATTTAGGTTTATCGCGTTATCATGGCTTATTGAGTGGAGTTGCTACTCCTAAAGAGGTATTTGATTTTGTTTAAGTCTAATTGTAATCCTAGAAGATTCAATCGGATTTTCCCTTATCTGGAACATGGTAATCCGATAAATCATATCAATGATGAGCGAGTTAAAGGTGAATTGAAGATATTTTAAATGTCACAAAGTATGAATGGTGAAGAAAACTAACGGGAAAATGAAGAAAAAATAGAGGGGATTTCAAACATAGCCCCACAGTGTGGGGCATATGAGTGACGACATTGCATTTATTGCTTTTATAATTCTATTCTACTGGCAAGAATCCTCTTGAACCACCTTTTTTTCACGGCGGAATAATTCTGTCAGTGGAGTGCGTAATTGTTGCGCTAACATGACCCCAAGCAATACCACTCCACCACCGATTAAATGGTAGCTTTTTAATTCTTCACCTAAGGCGAAAATAGCGATAATGGCAGTGAAAACAGGGGCAAGATTCATAAAAATAGAGGTTGTATTCGCACCAAGACGCATGACACCTTGTATCCATAACGCAGGCGCAATAATGGAAGCGGCAATACCTGCAAACACCACTAAACCAATATTTTGGCTGTTCAGAGAGACATCTTCAGCGAATAAGAAATTAGGGAGTAGCATGATCACGCCAAAGAAAATTTGAACGTAAAGTGCATCCCAACTCGATAACTGAATTGACCAACGCTTAGTCAGAACACCGTATAGGGCGTATGCTGCTGAGGCAACCAACATCATGGCTTCCCCTTGGCCTAAGCCTTGAGAGAATAACGCACTTGGACTTCCTTGGCTCACTAGCCACACTAATCCACATAATGAGAGAATTGAACCGAGCACAATCCCTACGGTAGGAATAACGCGTAGCACAAAGATACTAATAATGACGGTCAATAATGGGATCATCGAGTTCATAATTCCCATGAAGGTGGCGCTCACACTGTGTGCGGCATAATAAGCCAAACTTTGGTATAGCATCATCCCTAAAGCGCCTAAAATGGCGAGTTGCCACCAATGTTTCATGACCATTTTATAGTTACGCAGCACAGAACGTAATACAAAAGGGGTCATGACAAGAAATGCCAGTGCCCACCGGTAAAATGAGATTGCCGCAGGGTCAATGGCAGTTGACGCCGCTTTGTTAACAATGGCGTTAACTGACCATAATAAAACCGCAATGAGCGGAAAAAGAAGATTTTTCATTAAAACACTCTCCCATATTGAATGGGCGCTAGTATACATCTGTCCGATTTTTTATATATACTGATAATCAGACAATCGATAACGCTTTTCAGACAGGACTATGGAAAACTTAAAATCAGACATCTGGCAAATTAGTGAATGTAATATCGTAGAGCCCGAATTGGTGGCTTTTCGTCACGAGCAAACAGCGGCTCTCACTGAGTATAAATCCCATTCACATCCTTTTGGACAAATGCTGTATGTGGTTTGTGGCATCATGGAAATGGAGGTGGCAGGCCAACATTATTTAGCGCCACCAGAATTTTGCATTTGGATCCCTGCCAACATCCCCCATGCTAGCTTTAATAAAGAAAGTGTCAAATTTCGGATCATAGATTTTTCACATGAATACAACCAAGTGCTTGCTCAACGGCCTTGTGTGATTAAGCTTAGCCCTATATTTCAATCAATTATGACGGATATGTACCAACGCGGTATTGTTCAACCTGAAACCGAGCAAGACCTGCGTTTGGCGCATGTGTTGATTGACCAATTTCCATTGTCTTCCTGCCAAGACACCTATTTACCAGTTTCAAAAGACAAATTTCTTGCCCCCATTTTATTAGAGTTACAAAGCGACCCAGCCGATAACACGACATTAGCACAATGGGCGAAACGCTATTACACATCGGAACGCACGTTATCAAGACGCTGCCAACAAGAGCTAGGGATGTCATTTAGTGAATGGCGCCAACGCTTGCGATACCTACATGCGGTTGCAGGGCTAGAAAAAGGGAAGAGTGTACATGAAGTCGCACTTGATGTTGGATACAGTTCGGCATCCGCTTTTATTGCAATGTTCCAGCAAATATCAGGGGTGACACCAGACCGTTTTCGAGTGAAAGAATTTGCCGTAGAAGGCAACCACTAATAGGCATCTGGCTTAAACCGTGGCAAAATATTGTTCCACCTATCTATATAACGACACAATACAAAAAAGTGATTGATTGGGACAACAGCGTGAAAATTTTAGTCGATGAGAATATGCCCTATGCTCAAACTTTATTTAGCGAGCTTGGTGAAGTGAAAGCAGTACCGGGACGTCCTATACCAGAACAAGAATTAATTGATGCGGATGCATTAATGGTGCGTTCTATCACTAAGGTCAATGAATCACTACTCGGTAATACGCCAGTTAAATTCGTTGGAACCGCGACAGCCGGTTTTGATCATATTGATACCGAGTGGTTATCAACGGCAAATATTGGTTTTTCATCAGCGCCGGGTTGTAATGCGATAGCCGTTGTTGAATATGTGATTTCTTCACTATTATTGCTAGCGGAACGCGATAACTTTGATTTGCGTGATAAAACCGTTGGCATTATTGGCGTTGGCAATGTCGGAGGGCGCTTAGCCGCTAGGTTATCGGCTTGGGGCGTCAAAACATTACTCTGCGATCCACCGCGAGCAGCCAAAGGGGACGAAGAGCCATTTGTTTCTTTTGAAGATCTCCTTGAGCGCGCTGATGTCATCACCTTCCATACTCCGCTGAATATGTCAGGGGAATATCAAACTTTCCATTTAATGGATGAAGCGCGTTTAGCAAAATTACGGGCTGGCACCATTTTGATTAACGCAAGTCGGGGTGAGGTAGTGGATAATAAAGCACTATTATCTGTACTTAACCGCGGAAAAAAGCTCAGTGTTATCTTAGATGTGTGGGAGCCAGAGCCTGATTTAGACACAGCACTTTTAGCATTAGTGGATATCGGCACGCCGCATATTGCAGGTTATACGCTAGAAGGCAAAGCGCGAGGAACCACGCAAGTTTATGAAGCTTACTGTCAGTTTCTCGGCAAATCGTCACAAGTTTGCCTTTCATCCTTACTGCCTAAGCCAGATATTAATCAATTGACTTTCAATGGTAAATTAACGCAAAACCAGCTCAAAAGGTTAGTGCATCTCGTGTATGATGTGCGCCGAGATGACGCTGCGTTAAGAGCGGTTGCAGGGGGCAAAGGCGAATTTGATAAACTGCGCAAAAATTACCAAGAACGCCGTGAATGGTCATCCCTTGAAATTATTTGTGATAATGAACAAACGGCATCGCAGCTGAATGCGCTGGGTTTTAAGACTCGTTTAACCCACGCATAATAAATGTAGTTAAAATGAACATCTAATTAAATAGCCCCTAATAATTGGGGGTTGTTTGATTTTTTTATTTTTTAGAGGAATAGCCATGACTGAAGGTTGGAATATTGCAGTATTGGGCGCAACCGGTGCTGTAGGTGAAGCGATTATTTCACTGTTACAAGAAAGAGAATTCCCAGTCGGCGAATTGTATTTACTTGCCAGCGAGCGTAGTGCAGGGGAGAGCGTACGCTTTAATGGTAAAAGTATTCAAGTTGAAAATGTGGCCGATTTTGATTGGTCACAGGCACAAATAGCCTTTTTTGCTGCCAATGAAGGTGTGAGCCTAGAATATGCCGATTTGGCAGCGCAAGAAGGGTGTATTGTTATCGATACTAGCGGTGTCTTTGCCCAAGAACCGGATGTGCCGTTGGTCGTGCCAAATGTGAATCCGCACGTGCTAGCTGATTACCGCAACCGTAATATTATTTCATTGGCAGATAGCTCGGTAAGCCAACTATTAACAGCGATTAAACCGCTGGTGGATGCCGCAGGGTTAGGGCGTATTACCTTAACAAATATGCTGTCGGTTTCCAGTTATGGTAAAGCTGCCGTCGACGAACTGGCCGGGCAAAGTGCGCGTTTATTGAATGGTATTCCTGCAGAAGAAGGTCGTTTTAGTAAGCAACTCGCGTTCAATATGTTGCCATTACTGGCTGACATGGAAGGCAGTGTGGTTCACGAACGTCGTTTGGTTGAGCAAGTGCGTAAGGTACTGCAAGACGATGGTTTGCCAGTGGCGGTGAGTTTTATCCAATCCCCTGTTTTTTATGGTAATGCACAAGTTGTTCATTTAGAAACATTGCGCCCAATGAGTGCAGAAGAAGTTAACGATGAACTTGAACGTTTTGACGATATTCAGGTCTCAGAAGAGGGAGATTATCCTACACAGGTAACTGAAGCGTCAGGTCATGATCAACTCAGTATTGGTTGTGTACGCAATGATTACGGCATACCTGAAATTTTACAATTTTGGTCAGTGGCTGATAACGTGCGTTTCGGTGGGGCATTGATGGCGGTAGAAACAGCAGAAAAACTGGCTCAGGAGCTGTTTTACTAATGTCTGAGTCTACACAGTTGTATCGAATCGCATTAGGTATTGAATACAACGGCAGTCGTTACTTTGGTTGGCAACGTCAGCAAGAAGTCAAAAGTGTTCAAGGCTGCTTAGAAGAAGCTTTATCAAAGATTGCTGCGGAGCCAATTAGCGTGTTTTGCGCAGGGCGTACCGATGCAGGTGTGCATGCCACAGGCCAAGTGGTGCATTTTGAAACCTCGGCCATCCGTAAAGAGGCGGCTTGGACGATGGGGGCTAATACCCATTTACCAGCAGATATCGCTGTCCGCTGGTGTAAACCTGTAGCTGAAGAGTTTCATGCACGTTTTAGCGCAACAGCGCGTCGATATCGCTATGTGATTTTTAATCATCGTTATCGGCCTGCAATTTTATCGAATGGCGTAACGCATTTTCATTACCCACTCGATGAAAAAAGAATGCATGAAGCGGCACAGGCGCTATTGGGTGAGCGTGATTTTACCTCATTCAGAGCAGTCCAGTGTCAGTCGAAGTCGCCATGGCGTAATGTGATGCATGTGAATGTCAGCCGCCACGGTAATTATGTGGTGGTAGACATCAAAGCCAATGCGTTTGTTCACCATATGGTGAGAAATATTGTCGGAAGTCTGTTGGAGATTGGTTGTGGCAATCAAAACATTGATTGGATGGCGCATCTTCTTGAGTTAAAAGACCGTACCAAGGCAGCTGCAACCGCAAAAGCGGAAGGGTTGTATTTAGTGAGTGTCGATTACCCAGAGAAATTTGAGTTGCCTCAGAATGTGATGGGGCCGCTTTTTCTGGCAGATGAACTGATGTAAAGCGAATTTTTATTTATCTCATAATTTTTGTAAATAGCATGGATGCTATTATCAATGAGGATTTTATGGAATTTATCACGTTTATTATCGACTTTATTTTACACATCGATGTCCATCTTGCTGAACTGGTCAGAGATTATGGTACATGGGTCTATGGTATCCTATTTCTGATCCTATTTTGTGAAACAGGGTTAGTGGTCACACCATTTTTACCTGGAGATTCGTTATTATTTGTTGCTGGCGCGATTGCGTCATTAGACAGCAATGACCTGAATGTCCATTTAATGGTCGCTTTAATGATCACTGCGGCAATAATTGGTGATGCGGTGAACTACACTATCGGGCGTATTTTTGGTGAAAAATTATTCAAAAATCCAGATTCGAAGATTTTTCGTCGTGTTTATTTAGATAAAACTCATGCTTTTTATGAAAAACATGGCGGTAAAGCGATTATACTGGCACGCTTTGTGCCGATAGTCAGAACTTTTGCACCATTCGTTGCAGGAATGGGGAAAATGTCTTATCGTCACTTTGCTTTTTATAATGTGACGGGCGCGTTTATTTGGGTATTATTATTTACTTATGCGGGTTATTTCTTTGGTGAATTACCGTTCGTGCAAAACAATTTGAAATTACTGATAGTCGCGATTATCTTTGTTTCAATTCTGCCGGGTGTGGTTGAAATTATTCGTCATCGTCGAATAGCGGCGAAAGAAAAGCGTGCGGCAGCGCAAAAAATCGATAACCGCTAAGCGGTTTAACAAGTTTTTATCTACAGTGAGATATCATTGTGGTTTAATGGCAAAAAATTACATACTGGTGATAACCAGAGTGAATCAGACAAAAAGGTCCATTAATGAGCTGGATTGAAAAAATTTTAAAGAAAGGTAACTTGACCCAATCACACAAAGCCAATATCCCAGAAGGGGTTTGGACTAAATGCGATAGCTGTGGGCAAGTATTATATGGTGCTGAATTAGAACGTAATTTATCTGTGTGTCCTAAATGTGACCACCATATGCGAATTCACGCACGTCAGCGCTTAGAAACCTTCCTTGATGAAAACTCAACAACGGAATTAGGCAGTGAGCTTGAGCCAAAAGATATTCTTAAGTTCAAAGATTCAAAAAAATACAAAGACCGTATTGCTGCAGCGCAAAAAGAAACGAGTGAAAAAGATGCGATCATCGTGCTAAAAGGCACATTGAAAGGCATGCCTGTTGTAGCAGCAGCATTTGAATTCGCCTTTATGGGCGGTTCAATGGCCTCTGTTGTCGGTGCGCGTTTTGTACGTGCGGTTGAGCAAGCACTGGAAGATAACTGCCCATTGGTGTGTTTCTCTTCGAGTGGCGGAGCTCGTATGCAAGAAGCCTTGTTATCATTGATGCAGATGGCAAAAACCAGTGCCGCATTAGCAAAAATGCAAGAACGTGGTTTACCTTACATTTCAGTATTGACCGACCCAACCATGGGGGGAGTGTCTGCTAGTTTAGCGATGTTAGGTGATATTAACGTGGCAGAGCCAAAAGCATTAATCGGTTTTGCTGGGCCGCGTGTTATCGAACAAACGGTTCGTGAAAAATTACCACAAGGCTTCCAACGCAGTGAATTCTTACTTGAGAAAGGCGCGATTGATATGATAGTTCGCCGCCCTGAGATGCGTGACCGTTTAGCTGAAATATTGGCGATGTTAACCAATAAACCGAGCTTTAATGAGACACCTATCATTGTAGCGGAAACGGTTGAAATCGATATTGATGCCGTTGATGAACTAGATGCCCAAGAGCCAAAAAAGGATTCTGAAAAGCATAAAAAAGATGATGAGTAATCTAATCATTCCTAACGCCAAGTCTCCTTTGGAGGCTTGGCTTTCTTATCTCACCGACTTACATAGCCAAAATATTGATATGGGGTTGGATCGAGTCGGTCAAGTTGCTAGGAAAATGAACCTAACGCAACCTGCTCCCAAAGTTATCACTGTCACTGGAACCAACGGCAAAGGAACAACGTGCCATACACTAGAGTCCATTTTTATGGCTTCTGGGTTAAAGGTTGGGGTTTACAGTTCACCGCACCTTATTCGTTATACCGAACGCGTTCGTATTCAAGGCCAGGAGCTTCCTGAGTCTGATTTTTGTGAGGCATTTGCCATAATTGAAGCACAACGTGCAGATATTTCGCTGACCTATTTTGAATACGGTACCTTGGCGGCTTTACAATTATTTAAGCAAGCTAAACTCGATATTGTGATTTTAGAAGTCGGTTTAGGCGGTCGGTTAGATGCGACCAATGTCGTTGATGCGGATATTGCGGCGATCACCAGTATTGCCTTAGACCATACAGATTGGCTAGGTGCAGACCGTGAACATATTGGTTATGAAAAAGCCGGTATTTTCCGCAAAGGTCACTATGCAGTGGTCGGTGAGCCGGACATGCCAGCCTCAATTGGCGAAGTGGCTGAGCTGCTTGGTACACAGCTATTTCGCCGAGGTACAGATTGGCAATACAGTGAACAAGCGAATAGTTGGTCATGGAAAAGTTCACAGCGTGAATGGCATAATTTACCGTTACCTAATGTACCTTTAGCGAACGCAGCAACAGCGCTGGGTGTGGTGAGTTGCTTACTGGAAATTGACACTGATATTGCCCAGATAGTGACTGAACCCGCTATTCATCAAGGCTTGAAATCGGCTCAATTACCGGGGCGGTTCCAAATTATCGGTGAAAAACCATTAATGATATTGGATGTCGCTCATAACCCACATGCAGCTGGGTACTTAGTCAGTAAATTAGCTACCTTACCAGAAACTAAAAACCGTCGCATTCGCGCGGTGGTTGGGATGCTAGGCGATAAAGATATCAAAGGGACGCTTGAGTGCTTGTCTCAACAAGTCACCGACTGGTACCTCGCGCCACTCACTGAGTTTAGGGGAGCCGATGTGGCCGAACTTAGTCAATATTTACCGGCGGCTAACCAGTTTGACAGCGTAGAAAAAGCGTGGCAACAAGCTTGCATCGATGCGAACGAGCAAGATGTGATTGTGGTGTGCGGGTCATTTCATACCGTCGCTCACGTCATGATGTTATTGGAAAATCAAGAAGGATAGTGCCGGTGGCTAGTAAATTTCAGAATCGACTTGCTGGCGCCATTGTGCTTGTTGCAGTGGGGGTCATTGTGCTTCCTGCTCTGCTTGATGGCGATAAGAAATACAATGAAAATGAATTTGCGGCCATTCCTATTATCCCTAAACCGGGTGATGAAGAAGATATTGAGGCAATAGCGCCTATTGTGAGTACGACAACCACCGCTTCTTCAGAAGGGGCTTCTGAAGCCATGTTGTCAGAAGCCATTACGCAGCAGCAAAATGAACGGGTTGAAACGCGGCCATCGGCAACAGTCCCTGCACCGAGTGTCGTTGAGCCAGTCAAGCCAGAACCTAAGCCAGAACCTAAAGTTGAACCGAAACCACAACCGAAGCCTGAACCTAAGCCCGAGCCAAAACCTCAGCCGCAGGGCAAAGCATTTGTGGTGCAAGTGATTGCATTGAACAATGCAAGTAAAGTTGAGGAGATAGTCGCTAAACTAAGGTTGTCTGGTTACCAAGTGTATACGGTTCCCGCAAAACCGGTGAATAATAAACTCACACGTATTTACGTAGGGCCAGAAGCCTCAAGGCAGCGCTTAGAAGCAGCTTTACCTGAATTGAACAAGATTACGGGAACAAAAGGAATAATTCAAAGCTATAAACCTTAAAATAGAATTTCAATAATCCCTAAAAGGTAAGGGGATTTAGTAACTTACTGCGGCGATTATGATTTTTTCTTTTCGCCGCTATTTTTTTAAATTTGATAGAAAAATGGTTACGCAAACGTTTTCGTTTTCTGTTAGAATGCACTTCGCTGATGTCGTGAGTGCGAATTTTGGAATAAAATATGGTCTGGATAGATTACACAATTATCGCCATTATTGGCTTCTCGGCACTAGTTAGCTTGATCCGTGGGTTTGTACGAGAGGCGCTCTCATTGGTTACATGGGGCTGTGCTTTTTTTGTTGCGAGTACATTCTACCCTTATTTAGCGGGCTATTTTACTCGCTTTGAGGATGTACTGGTTAGGAATGGCATTGCTATCGCCGCACTGTTTATTGCCACATTAATTGTTGGCGCGGTGGTGAACTATGTGATTAGCTCGTTAGTACAAAAAACCGGGTTATCAGGCACAGATCGGGTTCTGGGGATCTGCTTCGGCGCGTTGCGTGGTGTACTGATTGTTTCGGCATTGCTGTTTTTTCTCGATACATTTACACCATTACCTCAAAGTGAGGATTGGCAACGTTCGGAACTTATTCCGCAGTTCAGTCATATAATCAGGTGGTTTTTTGACTACCTGCAAAATGCGTCAAGTTTCCTACCGGAGAACATTTCTCCGTCTGGCTGATGAGGAAAGACTAAATGTGCGGTATTGTCGGTATCGCCGGTGTTACACCGGTAAACCAATCAATTTATGATGCTCTCACGGTGCTTCAGCATCGTGGGCAAGATGCAGCAGGTATTGCCACAATTGATGGCAAAAATAATATTCGTTTACGTAAAGCGAATGGCCTTGTAAAAGACGTCTTTGAAACCCGACATATGCTCAGACTACAAGGTTGTATGGGGTTGGGCCATGTTCGTTATCCTACAGCAGGCAGTTCGAGTGCATCAGAAGCACAGCCTTTCTATGTAAACTCACCTTTTGGTATTACCCTTGCACATAATGGTAATCTGACAAATGCGCACGAATTAACGCGAAGCTTATTTGAAACCGCTCGCCGCCATGTTAACACTACCTCTGATTCTGAGATACTACTGAACGTATTAGCGCATGAGTTGGATAGGTTTGATCATTTCCCTCTTGAGCCAGACAATGTTTTCAGCGCAGTGTCTGCCATGCATAAAAAAATACGCGGTGCATATGCATGCGTGGCATTAATTATTGGCCATGGCATGTTAGCCTTCCGTGACCCTCATGGAATTCGCCCATTAGTACTAGGGCGCCGCATTACTGAAAGTGGTGAGCACGAATACATGGTCGCTTCAGAAAGTGTTGCACTCGACACTTTGGGCTTCGAATTTTTACGTGATGTGGCTCCGGGTGAGGCGGTATATGTGACAGAAAAAGGGCAATTATTTACACGCCAATGTTCTGATAACCCACAATTAACCCCATGTATTTTTGAGTATGTCTACTTTGCACGCCAAGACTCTTTTATTGATAAAGTGTCGGTATATAACGCAAGATTACGTATGGGACAAAAACTGGGCGCCAAAATTGCCCGTGAATGGGAAGATTTAAATATCGATGTGGTGATCCCTATCCCAGAAACATCGTGTGATATTGCGCTAGAAATCGCACATATTCTTGATAAACCCTACCGCCAAGGTTTTGTGAAAAACCGTTATGTAGGCCGTACATTTATCATGCCGGGTCAGCAAGAACGTCGTAAATCCGTGCGTCGTAAACTTAATGCGAATCGTGCAGAGTTTCGTGATAAAAACGTCTTACTCATCGATGACTCAATTGTGCGCGGAACAACATCTGAGCAAATTGTTGAGCTAGCACGCGAAGCTGGAGCAAAAAATGTTTACTTTGCCTCAGCGGCACCCGAAGTGCGTTTCCCGAACGTATATGGTATTGATATGCCAAATGCTAATGAATTGATTGCACACGGTCGTGAAGTGGATGAAATCCGCAAGCTTATCGGTGCAGATGGCCTAATATTCCAAGATTTAAGTGATTTGGTGGATGCTGTCAAAGAAGAAAACCCGGAAATCACGGAGTTTGAATGCTCAGTATTTGATGGTATTTATGTGACAAAAGATATCGACCAAAGTTATTTAGACTACCTAGAGAATTTACGTAAAGACGATGAGTTAAAGCTCAAAGATCAGAGTGAAGTCGAGGATCTGGAGATTTACAACGAAGGCTAAATTTTCGTCAATTTTCGTCATAGTGTAGGCTACAGCGTTGTTGGCTTTATTCAGCTACCCAAGTCACATACTTTTGTATGCTCCTTGGGATAGCTTCATTCGCCGCCTAGCTGTAACCGAAACTATTTAGAAAATGAGTTATAGTTTTTAACTATGACTTGAAACGAAAGAATAAGTTACAGTTATATCTGATTTAAAATACGTAAAAATCGAGTAGTCTAGAGGGACATTAACTGTCTATTTGGAATGCTATATGGTCGACTTCAATTCCCTTCCTGATGTGATTAAACCTTTCGCAGATAAAATTAAAGCCACTAAAAAACCGTTTGTAAAAATGGCCTTAACCCCCGTTGATAATTATGTGTTATGGGAGAGCCGAGTCGGTGGTATGCCATACTTGCCTTTGAATGAAAAATACCCAACCAATAGTGAAGGAACGCCTTTAAAGTTGTTGGCGCAAATTAATTTTGCACAAATGCCCAAACTTGAAAATTACCCAGAAAAAGGTATTTTGCAGTTTTTTATTGGTGGTGATGATTTATATGGTGCAGATTTCGATGATAGACAAAACCAAGAGGACTTCAGAGTCGTTTATTGGGAGGATATTATTGAAGACCCAAACCAATTAACCCAAGATTTCTCTGAGGTTATTGCGGCACACAACGATGATTATTATACACCGGTAGACTGTCAATGCCGTATTGAATATGCGCTTGCGGAACAGTACATCAGTATCGATGATTTCCAATTTGGTCAGAAAATTTTAGGGGTCGATAACCTCTACGATTATGAAGACCAATTTGAAGGTGAAGATTTTTACGACGAATGGGTTGAACCTTATAGTGATGCATTCGCGTCAGGTGCTCACTGTATTGGCGGTTATCCATTTTTTACCCAAACTGATCCGAGGACGTATGAGGAAGAAATTCAACAATATGAATTACTCCTACAAATAGATAGCGACCATGAAGTTGACATCCTCTGGGGGGATATCGGTGTGGGTAATTTCTTTATTCACCCTGATGATTTGAAAAAACGTGATTTTAGTCGGGTCGTGTATAATTGGGATTGCGGCTGATAGCCAAAAAATTCGTCATACCTAGAGCTACAGCGTCGTTGGTGTCTGCCATTCTAGTGTGATTTGTATATAATACGGTGAGTTATCGTGAATAGGGCAGCGAAATGAAAAAACTGATCATTGGGTTAACCGGGGCAAGTGGGGCTATTTATGGTGTCCGCTTGCTTGAAGTGTTGAAACCTGTCAAAGAGGTAGAAACCCATTTGGTGATGAGTGCGGCTGCCCGCCAAACATTAGCATTAGAAACAGATTACAGTGTCAAACAGGTTCAACAGCTCGCTGACCATAACTATGATAGCCGTGATATCGCAGCTGCAATCTCTTCGGGCTCGTTCCGTACCGCAGGTATGGTGATCATGCCTTGTACCATGAAGACGTTATCAGGCATTGTTCATAGTTATACAGATACATTGGTCACTAGAGCTGCGGACGTAGTGCTGAAAGAAGGTAAAAAATTACTCTTAGGTGTCCGTGAAACGCCATTGCACGTTGGTCATTTGAAACTAATGGTTCAAGCTGCAGAAATGGGAGCCGTGATCATGCCCCCAATGCCTGCGTTTTATCACCAACCTGAAACAATCCAAGATATTATTGACCAAACGGTGAATCGCATTCTTGATCAGTTTGATATCGAACTGGAACAAGACCTATTTCACCGCTGGCAGGGGGCGAAATAATATTTACTGATCAGCCTGTGGAAGAAGCAAGTCAGTAAGCGCTTCTTTTAATTCGATATGTTCAAATTGAAAACCTGCCTCTTCTAATCGTTTGGGGATCGCCTGTTGGCCACCCAAGACCAGTGCTGCAGATTCCCCCATGATGGCTTTAATCACAAAAGCGGGTGTTCGCACAAATGAAGGGCGATTGAGAACATCACCTAATGTGGCAGAAAATAAGTCATTATGAACCGGATAAGGTGAGGTCATATTAAAGGGACCTGAGAGCGTTGGGGTGTCTAATAGAAAACAAATCGCACGCACCATATCGTTGATATGTATCCATGGCATGTATTGTTTCCCGTCACCAATTGGGCCACCCGCACCCATTTTAAAAATGGGGAGAATTTTGGCAAGTAAACCGCCATTCGCTGATAACACTAGGCCAGTACGTAATAAACAAACGCGTGTTTTTTCTGATTGCGCATTAGCGGCTAAAGCTTCCCAATGCTGTGTGAGTTGGTGAGTAAATTCATCGTGGGGCTGTTCGTCTTCTGTGACGACTGATTGGCCTTGGTTGCCATAATACCCAACGGCTGAACCTGATAAAAATACGCTAGGTGGTGTTTCACTGGCCATAATTAATTCACTAAGCTGTTGAGTTAATTTCCAGCGGCTGTCACACAGCAATTTTTTCTGTTCCTCTGTCCAGCGTTTTTCCGCGATGGGTTCGCCAGCAAGGTTAATGACAGCATCAAATTCATTTAAGTGAGTTTGGTCATTGAGAGTCGTCCAGCACTCAACAGCCTTGCAAAAATGGCTATAAACTTTTTGTGGAGAGCGGCTTAATACAGTAACCTGATGCTCTAAAGAGATCAGTTTTTGGATAAGTGGTGTTCCGATTAGCCCGGTGCCGCCTGTTATGAGTATCTTCATCGCCATCCCCGTCATATTTCAAACCGCAGCGTTGTTGCTTACGTTCTGTCACCTTAGTCACATACTTGTGTATGCTCCTAAGGATGCCATCTCTTAGCGCCTAGCTGCAATTTGAACTATTTAGGGGATACCCCTTGTCAATATACTCAAACCGCAGCGTTGTTGCTTAGTTATGATTTAACTATAGCATTTGTGAACACAATTTGTATGATTTGCTTGGAGTACCTTAAAGAAACTGGCTCTCATTAGCATTGTAATAAAGAAGTGCTTTTTTATGATGGCAACCCATCACAAATTCAGCTAGGATCGTTTCTATAGTTGTGGATCAATGCAGATTATAATTGTTTGGCGCACAATAATAATCAGTCTAATGATATAAGCAGTTTTAGCTTAAAAATAAAAGGTTTACAGGATGGAACAACCAACCGAAGTCGTTGAGTGGGTCGATATTGTTGATGAAGACAATACGGTGATTGCTCAGGCAACACGTAGCCAAATGCGAGCAGAAAACCTACGCCATCGTGCAACTTACATCGTTGTCCATGATGGAATGGGAAAAATACTGGTTCAACGACGCACAGATATTAAAGATTTTCACCCCGGTTTCCTTGATGCAACAGCAGGAGGCGTAGTGACAAAAGGTGAAAATATCCTTGATTCTGCAAAGCGCGAAGCGGAAGAAGAGCTGGGTATTGCAGGTGTTCCTTTTGCTGAACATGGCCATTTTTATTTTGAAGATGCGCATTGTCGTGTATGGGGCGGGTTGTTTAGTTGTGTAAGCCATGGCCCATTCGCTTTACAAGAAACTGAAGTGGCTGAGGTCAGTTGGTTGACTCCGAAAGAGATCAGCGCACGTTGTGACGAATTTACGCCAGATTCACTTAAAGCGCTTTCTTTATGGTTAACACGTAATAATGAGTTAGAAAAAACCACCACTTGTGCTGAAAACTCATAACTACTCAGATTTAAATGATTAAAGGGCTAATTTATTTAGTCCTTTTCTTTATTTTCCCTAAAATCAAATCTCTAGCAAAGTTAATTTCAGGCTAATATATAACTATTAGTTATAAATAACTTGCATGTTAAACGATGTATTCATTTCTACACTAGATATAATGTGACAGATCTTAACATTTATCGTTTGCGATATGATGCATTGCGTGATGTAGATAGACGCTTCGAGAGAATAAAAATGACAATTGATAAACAGAATACTTTTTTGAAACAACAACACCTTGAGAACGTAACTCATAAAGCCCGTGAGATTATGGAGCGTGAAGGGATTGAAGCATTAATCGCAACAGTGGGTGATAATTTTTATCACTTAACCGGTTTTGCGAGCTTCTTTATGTATACTTTCAGGCAAACCGGCTCTGCTATCGCAGTTATTTTCCGTGATCCTTCTATTGAATCATTGGTTATTATGAATGAATTTGAAGCGGCGAATTTATCACTTCAAATGCCTAATGCAAAGATTAAAACATTTCCAATTTGGGTGGATGTAGATGACCCTTACAATCCTGAAAATGGCAAAGTAATGAAAGCAAGGCCAATTAATAGCCCAATAGAAACGATTTTTAATATACTGAAAGAGGCGCTGTCAGATGCGGGCGTTTATGGGAAACCAGTTGCGATTGAATTAAACCAAATTACCCATACTGGGAAAGTATGGCTGGATAAGGTTATCCCTGGGCTAAATTTGGTTGACTCTTCACCTCTATTTAATGAATTACGCATGATTAAAAGTGAGTGGGAAATCGCTCACCTCAGAAAGTCTGCACAAATTACAGAAGCCGGTATCGCTGCTGCGAGTAAATTAATTCGAGTTGGCTGTACTTCAGCAGAATTAACTGCAGCTTTTAAAGCGAAAGTGATGGAATTCCCAGAAACGAACTATAGCCGTTTCCATTTAATTTCAGTTGGCAGTGATTTTTCCCCAAAATTGATCCCAGATGACCAACCGGCAAAAGAAGGCGATGTAATTAAATTTGACTGTGGCGTTGATGTGGCTGGCTATGGCGCGGATATTGCACGCACATTTGTGGTTGGTAAATCGGATGAAAAAGTCGCTGCTATTTATCAAACCATTTTAAAAGGCCATCAATATATGTTAAGCCGAGTTGCACCCGGTGTCGCATTAAGTGATGTTTTTAATGAAACCATGGCACTTATTCGTTCCTCGGGATTGCCTTATTATAACCGTGGGCACCTAGGCCATGGTGATGGGGTGTTTGTCGGGTTAGAAGAAGCCCCATTTGTGAGTGCTGCAACGACAGAAGTATTTCGAGCCGGGATGGTTATGAGTTTAGAAACGCCATATTACGGGATTGGTGTGGGCGGTATTATGATTGAAGATATGCTACTCATCACTGAAGCTGGCGTTGAAATGCTAAGTCATCTACCCCGTGAATTGGTTTCTTTAGGGTAATGGAATAAGGAATTTTCTATGAAGTGGTATCATTATTTAGTTATTTTCCCAATTCTAGCATTAACCGTGGGCATTTATTTCGTTAACCAAGTCGAGCCTTTTGTGATGGGCTTGCCATTTTTAATGTTTTGGATTGTCGCATGGGTGATTGTTACAGCTTTGGTGATGTTACTAATCAATGTATTAGATAATAAAAATACTAAGGAAACATCATGAGTTCCGCATTAATTATCATCACTGCATTTTTCTTTTTTAGTATTTATTTAGCTATTCGCGCTAAAAAAGGAAAAACGATGGATCACGAAGGGTGGTCTGTCGGTGGTCGTAGCTACGGGGCTCTGCTGGTTTTTTTACTCAGTGCAGGGGAAATATATACCACTTTTACCTTCCTCGGAGGGAGCGGTTGGGCTTACGGAAAAGGCCCTGCAATCCTATATACCTTAGCAGTCAATGCGTTTATGGGGATCTTTTTATATTGGGTACATCCAAGAGTATGGCGCTTTGCTAAAGATAATGATGTCAGAACGATTTCTGAATTGTTTACCAAGAAATATCAAAGCCCAGGTTTAGGGTTATTAATTAGCTTAATTTCTATTGCTGCGATGGTGCCTTTATTCGTTTTGCAGCTCAAAGGGTTAGGTATTATTGTTTCTCAAGCATCTTATGGCGCAATTCCTGCAGATATTGCCATCTGGATTGGAATTATTGCTGTGACGCTGTTTGTGATGATTTCAGGTATTCATGGTTCTGCTTGGACATCTGCCCTGAAAGATTTAATGATTTTAATTGTGGTGGTGTTTATCGGTATTTATATCCCACTACATTATTACGGTAGTTTTGGGGAGATGTTTAAAGCGATAGATACGGCGATGCCAAGCTTTTTAACTTTCTCCGAAACAGGGTTAAATATTCCTTGGTATATTTCCACAATATTCTTATCTGTGGTTGCCTATTTCTGTTGGCCACATTATATGGCCGCAGTGTTTACTGCAAAGGATGAAAAATCACTGAAACGTAATAGTATTCTGATCCCAGCTTATAGCTTGATTATGCTATTTGCTTTTTTTGTCGGTTATGCGTCTATATTGCAAATTCCGCATCTTGAAGGGGCCGCGGTGGATTTATCGCTGTTTGAGATATCTAAAAGCACCTTCTCACCGATTGTGGTCGGTTTTATCGGTGCAGCAGGGATGTTAACAGCATTAGTCCCAGGGTCGATGTTGTTGCTAACCACCTCCAATATGTTAGCCGGCGTTGTGCAAAAAGCGATGGGTGTAAGTGAAGAAAAACGCCAGTCCGGTGTTTATGCGCGTTTTATGGTGCCAGTTGTTGCGTTAGTCAGCTTGTATTTTATTTTCCACAGTAACGATACTCTCGTAGCGATTATGTTACTCGGGGTAAATATTGTCGCACAGTTTTTCCCTGCGTTGTTGATGAGCTTTAAACAACAAAATCCAATGACACCAGCAGGGGCGATTTGTGGGATTTCTGCGGGGGTTTTATTCCTTGCGGTAACTTATATCGAGAAAATTTCGTTAGCACAACTGTTCCCTTGGTTGGGGGAAAGTTTAAGTTTCATGAATATCGGTATTGCGGCATTTATTCTGAATATTATTGTTGCAGTGGTAGTTTCATTATTTACGCGTAAAAGATAGTCTATTAAATTACGGATGGTAATTTTATTTACCATCCGTAATGGCATATTATGCGTTTGGAACAACTTCATCCGCGATAATATCAACAGCGTCCTTTAAATCTTCTAAGGTAATCACCTGCTCTGTATTGCTTAATTGGTTCCCACTGTTTTTCCTAATGGCTTCATACAAAGGTAATTCAGTTTGTGAGTCAGTGACTTTCCATTCGAAATAAATATTCGTGTCAGCATCTCGGCTTCCTACCGCAAGTTGGGTTCCAGCTATCACTAACATGACAGGTAAAACTTCATAGGGTTTGAGTTCTTCGGCAGTTGCGTTAACAGAGGTAATGACACCTGAAAATTGTAATGTATTAGGCCCTGGTGTTTGAGTTAATTCAAAGTGCTTTTCTAGCTCTTTTTTGACCTGTTGATTCGTGTAATTAAGTAGAACCGTTGCGAATTTTTCATTTATTTTATTATGTTCATTAAGTGGTTTAAATTTTATTGGGGTAAAAATAAGTTTATTCTTTTGGGTTATATTTAGTTGGTCTGAACGCCATGCTTTGATTATATTGCCAGACGGCGTTTTGACTTCAGATAAACGCTCATAGTTACTCAAAAAATTTGATTGTTCTGATGAAGACGGAAGGCGACTGGAGCAAGACGCTAGGAATAAAGTCCCGATTATGATTATAAGATTTTTAGTTAGGTGATTCATATTATTACCATCGCTATCATGTGACACAAAAAATTTGTGCGAATGCTATCATCGGTAAATTTGATATAGTTAATAAAAAATGCGACTAATAAACTTGATGATAGTTTTAATGGTAATTAATTTGTTTATTTGTGCTATTGATTTCAAATATAAAAAAAGCGCTCTATTGAGCGCTTTTTAGCATAAAGAGATAAATTTATGCGTTTTCGTTTTGTACTGCTTGGATTGCGGTTAATGCAACCGTATAAACGATATCATCAACTAATGCACCACGAGACAAGTCATTGACAGGCTTACGCATACCTTGCAGCATTGGACCAATAGATACCAAGTCAGCAGAACGTTGTACTGCTTTATAAGTGGTATTACCGGTATTCAAGTCAGGGAAGATAAATACGGTCGCTTTACCTGCAACTGGCGAGTTAGGCGCTTTAGATTTAGCAACGTCAGCCATCACTGCCGCATCATATTGTAATGGGCCATCGATGATTAAGTCTGGGCGTTTTTCTTTCGCTAAACGTGTTGCTTCACGCACTTTTTCAACGTCACTACCGGCACCTGAATCACCAGTAGAATAAGAGATCATCGCAACGCGTGGGTCAATACCGAACGCTTTTGCAGAATCAGCAGATTGGATAGCGATTTCTGATAGTTGCTCTGCAGTTGGGTCTGGGTTGATAGCGCAGTCACCATAAACAAACACTTGTTCAGGCAATAGCATAAAGAAGACGGAAGAAACTAATGAGCTGCCCGGTGCTGTTTTAATTAATTGCAGCGGTGGACGAATAGTATTTGCAGTCGTATGAACAGCACCAGAAACTAAGCCATCAACTTCGCCTTTTTCTAGCATTAATGTACCTAATACGACGTTATCTTCTAATTGCTCTCGAGCAACAACTTCGGTCATTCCTTTGTTCTTGCGTAATTCAACGAGGCGAGCAACGTACTCTTCGCGTACTTTAACTGGGTCGACAATTTCAATGCCCGTACCGAGCTCAATACCTTGTGCTGCCGCAACGCGACGAATATCTTCTGGGTTACCTAACAGTACACAAGTTGCGATGCCGCGTTCTGCACAGATAGATGCAGCTTTAACGGTGCGTGGCTCGTCGCCTTCAGGAAGAACGATACGTTTGCCAGCTTTACGTGCTAATTCAGTTAACTGATAACGGAAAGCAGGTGGTGATAGGCGGTTAGGGCGCTCAGAGTCTGCAACCAGTGATTCGATCCAATCGCTACTAATATGACGGGCCACGTAGTTTTGGATTTTTTCAATACGTTCATGGTCATCAGCAGGAACTTCTAAGCTAAAGCTTTGCAGATTCAGTGATGTTTGCCATGTATTGCTTTTCACCATAAACACAGGTAGGCCTGTTTCGAATGCTTGTTCACACAGTTGGCGAATAGGCGGGTCAATGTTGTAGCCACCTGTTAGTAGAACCGCACCGATTTCAACACCATTCATTGCTGCTAGTGATGCAGAAACTAACACATCAGGGCGATCTGCGGAGGTCACTAATAATGAGCCAGGGCGGAAGTGCTCAAGCATGTGCGGGATACTACGTGCGCAGAAGGTAACAGATTTAACACGGCGAGTTTTAATTTCACCTTCGTTAATAACTTCCGCACCTAAGTGTTTTGCCATGTCAATTGCACGAGTGGCAATTAAATCAAAGTTCCACGGAATGGATGCAAGAACAGGCAGATTTAGTGCAGAAAGTTGCTTAGTATCGAGGTTAGCCACCGTCGCTTTCGTTGAATCATCAAAGATTTCAGACAGGTCAGGGCGAGTACGACCTTGCTCATCAACAGGTGCATTCACCTTGTTGATAATAACACCAATAATATTTTTATTACGTTGGCCACCAAACTCATTGCGTACTAACTCTAAACGCTCTTGCATTTGCGTGATTGAGCTGTTGCCTGGTGCAGTGACGAAAACAATTTCTGCGCCTAATGTTTTAGCAATTTCATAGTTTAATGATTGAGCAAATGAATGTTTACGCGTTGGCACTAAACCTTCAATTAAAATTACTTCCGCATTTTTTGTGTGGTCATGATAGCGAGCGACAATTTCTTCCATTAACACATCTTTTTTGGAAGAGGTCAGTAGCGATTCAACGTATTCCATTGTTAGGGGCTCAACAATGGTGGTAATACTTGAATGAGAGCGCAGGACTTCAGTGGTTTGGTCTTTATTGCCAGAGACGCGTGGCTGTGCGATAGGTTTGAAAACGCTTAATTGAACACCTTTTTGTTCCATTGAGCGAACGACACCTAGGCTAACGCTAGTTAAGCCAACGCTGGTGCCAGTAGGTATTAACATAATTGTACGGGACACGGGAACCTCTTTATTTCGGTTACTCTAATGACAAAACGATACCGCCAGCAGGTTGCTGGCGGTAGAAGTTGCTTATGCGGTTAAACGCGCAGTATCTTGGGCGATAACCAACTCTTCATTGGTTGCGATAACCAGAGCAGGGCGGCTGTTATCGGTGGTGATTAAACCTTCTTTACCGAAGCGTGCTGCCAAGTTACGTTCATGGTCATATTCGAAACCAAGGATAGCCAGTTTCTTCAAAGTAATTTCACGAACTTGCGCTGAGTTTTCACCAATACCACCTGTGAAGATGATAGCGTCAAGACGGCCTTCCATCAGTGCGCTGTATGCACCAACGTATTTTGCTAAACGGTGGCAGAAAACATCCATTGCGCGAGTGGCATCTTCTTTAGTGCCGTAGTTGTCTTCAACGTAGCGGCAGTCGCTAGTTACGCCAGTTAAACCTAATAAACCAGACTCTTTGGTTAGCATTTTGTTGATTTGATCAACGCTCATGCCTAAAGAATCATGTAAATGGAAAATAATTGCAGGGTCGATATCACCACTACGAGTTCCCATTACCAGACCTTCTAATGGCGTTAAGCCCATTGACGTATCTACACATTTACCATTAACAATAGCAGTAACAGAACCACCGTTGCCTAAGTGACAAGTGATAACGTTGAGGTCATCAACCGACTTGTTGAGCTTTTTCGCAGCTTCACGGGAAACATAGTAATGGCTTGTACCGTGCGCACCATAACGGCGGATACTATGCTCTGAATATAATTCGTATGGCAATGCATACAGATAAGCTTCCTGCGGCATGGTCTGATGGAATGCGGTATCAAAGACAGCGACATTTTTGTTGATCAGATGCGGGAAGGATTTTCTTGCTTCTTCAATACCGATGAGATGAGCAGGGTTATGCAATGGCGCGAATGGAATAGCCGCTTCGATGCCTTCAATCACATCATCTGTGATTAATACAGAAGAGGTAAATTTCTCACCACCATGAACAATACGGTGACCGATGGAGGTGATTTGCTCTGATAGCTCAGGTTTTTCAGCAAGAATAGTGTTAACAATGAAATCCAATGCTTCGCTATGCGCTGCACCAGCACCTAAAGGCGCTTCTTTCTTAGCACCATCCATTTTCCACTTAATACGGGCTTCCGGGAGGTTAAAGCACTCAGCTAATCCAGATAAAAATTCATCGCCATTAGTTGGGTCGATGATGGCGAATTTCAGTGAGGAGCTACCGCAGTTTAGAACCAGTACCAGCTTACTTGACATGGAAATACCTATCGTTAATTGTTGTTGTGAAGCCTTTTAAACAACATGAAAAGACTCAGATTAAAAATATACAGCTAAAGCCTAGCGTATTTATGACCTGAAACATCATGATTGATATCATGTTAAAGGCGAAAAAGTTAAAGATCGTGAGATCCCTATGGAGTTGATAAAACAGACGCTATTTTTTTCAGCAAAAGCCTATAAAAGTAAACCTTTGCACCTAGTGTTGAAATAACGACCAATAACCCCAATATATATAACTGTTGTCTATCTTCTGTTTTGAAGATGGATAAAGCTAAAAAGTAACAAATGCAACAGCAATTCTAAATGCGGTAGATTCTACTAAAATTATTTTATATTTTATACGTTTTTTTTAAAAATAGGCGCTTTGATTGATTAAAATCATAAGTGACGTATAAAGTGGTATTATAGCACAGGGTTACATTGCTATTAGAATAGCTGATATTGAGTAAAGTGACTTAACTTAAGGTAAATGTAATGAAATAATTTCGTTATCTTAAATGTGCTATCATTTTACTATCGTGCAATCTATAAATTATTGCCTCAGTTTTTAAGAAGTCGATAGGAAACGTTTCATGAGTACATTGCAAAGTACACCGCCCGGTTTTTTTAAACGCTTTAGATTAGGTAACCACTATCTGAAGACTTTTCCTATGGAGAAAAAACTGTCGCCAATCTTCCCCGAAATTCGCATTAACAAGGCGGTTCGCTTTGGTATTCGTTTTATGCCGCCCATTGCAATTTTCACATTAGCATGGCAAATCGCGTTAGGTGGGCAACTTGGTCCCGCCATTGCTACGGCACTGTTTGCCTGTAGCTTGCCAATGCAAGGTTTATGGTGGTTAGGAAAACGTGCGGCGACGCCTCTGCCATCGAGCTTGTTGAGCTGGTTTCACGAGATCCGTGATAAATTTACCGAAGCGGGTATTGTCATGGCACCGGTTGAACAGCAACCTGATTATATGGCGTTAGCTGATTTGCTAAAACGTGCGTTTAAGCAGTTGGACCGTTCCTTTTTGGAAGATATCTAAGGAATGATTTCCATTAAAAGGTAGATTTAACAATAAGTAATGCAAAAAACGTGTTTAGATCAATAAAAGCGATGTTTTCACTGTCTATGATTGATGTTGAATGCGAAGATAAGCCATACTTTTTAGTGGGAGAACCCTGATGGAAATGACTAACGCACAACGCTTGATCTTATCTAATCAATATAAAATGATGACCATGCTTGACCCCGATAATGCAGAACGTTATCGCCGCTTACAAACCATTATTGAACGTGGTTTCGGTTTACAAATGCGTGAGTTAGACAGAGACTTTGGTCATTTAAGTGAAGACACCTGCCGTACTGTTATTGATATCATGGAAATGTACCATGCGCTGCAAGTCTCTTATAGCAACATGGCTAACAAAGAAGACATTGATGGCCGCCGTGTGCAATTTTTGGGCTTTGATGCCGCAACAGAAGCGCGTTATCTGAGCTATGTCCGTTTTATGGTCAACACAGAAGGGCGTTATACCCACTTTGACAGCGGAACGCATGGGTTTAACTCACAAACACCAATGTGGGAAAAATATAATCGTATGTTAGCGATTTGGCATGCATGTCCAAGGCAGTATCATTTATCAGCAGTAGAGATATCTCAAATCTTCAACGCTTAGTACTCGTCATTCTTCGCGCTGTAGTGTTGTTGACTACATTCGGCGACGCGGGACACATACATTTGTATGTTCCCCGAGATATCTTCTCTAGTCGCCTAGCTACAGCGTGAATATTTAGAGCATATTTGCTTGTCATTAGTAAAGCAGCAACACGTGATACTGATATGCGAGCTATATGAGCAAGTTAAAACACATTAACATTTAGCCTACAGCAACAAGTACACAGCCCCCAGAACATCCACAAGCGACTTTGTGACCTTCTAGCGCAACAGGGATACCATTAATTTTCATTAAGCTATTGCCTTCAACGATAGTCCCTGTTTTTTTACATGAAGGACAATAAACAGAGTCGCCCACACAGGCGACACCTTGGGTTTGCTTGGCGAGAGAAGAAGCTGTCAGTACCGTACCACCAGTATTCGTCGTATCATTTTTTAAGATAATTTTTCTGCCGTTCACAAGACTACGCATTGCGTTTTTTCTCCTGATCAAGCTTTGCTAAAATCTGTTCGACCTGTTGCTCAAAATCAGCAGGAAGCGGGTTTTTACCAAAAAACAAAAAGGGTTTACGGGCTTGGTAATCGACAGGCGAAACGGCATCTCGCCCCTCTTGCATATAAGCATTGAGAAACGTGATAAAACGATGGTCTTCACTGTCGGTGCTGGTCAGGAAACTGGAGTAATGTGAGACATTCGGGCGGTAGAGGATCGTTTTCAATTGCCCTGTTTTTTCATCGATGCCATACAGTTTAATCGCCAGCATTTTACCTGCATAGCCGAATTGTGCATCTTCATAGCGTGTTAAACGTACTTTCCCCATCCCATAGCTATACAGTATTCCTCTTTGCCTATCCGCAATAAGGTAAACCGGAGGAGTGAAGAAAGAGAGATAACCCAATAGCCACAAAAAACCGGGGAAAAAAATTAGCCAGCCGATAATCATCAATACCTTAAGATCATCATTTCTATAAATTTTATCAGTATAGTAATCGATTAGATATGTTCCGATACTTATTTCCTTAACTTTCATATATGGTAAATAGTTTGATAACCCTGCTGGTAAGTTATCGACACCATATTTTTTATTGAAATAGTTAGAATTATCTTGAAGGGTAAAATAATTCGATTTATGGTTTTCAATAAAACCAAACAGTGTGTAAAAGGCCATTACTAAAAGCACGATAAAAAATGGGATCGTATTAGTGAGCTGGCTATTACGTTGTGGAGAGTTGATCACACAACGCTGTTGATTGACCGCATCTAAAAATACCAGTTTTTGAGGCTCCAACGGATCATCGTAGTGATGACTTTGTGCAATTAATGGTGTGGTTTCTAATTGCTCTGGGTGCTTTGTTGCCGTATATAAACTCGTCATTCGGTGCCTTCCTCATCAATACAGCCATAAAGTTTATCATTAGGATCACCGTTTCGGTAACGCAATGGCGCAATCTACGCTTTTCCTTTAGTTGCATCCATTGTCGCTTTTTTATACTACTTACCTTTTCATGAACAATTTGCTCTAACCTAGGTTTAGATTAGACATATTCACGTTCGACGCTTTGATTAACAAGTATTACAAAAATGCTAAAAGCTCCAAAAAGATAGAAGGTACTACAGCCCAATTATATTCAGGCGTATTCGTTTTTTGTCTACCGATTAAAACCCAATCAATTTTCCCATGATAAGACTCAACAGCAGCTTTTAAGATAGCAATAAAATCTTGATGGTTGCGTTCATCTACAGGACGAAAGTTTGTTGAAGGAGTTCGATTTATAGTATCAACAATATAACGTTCTCCATCGATAAAATTGCTTGGGTCAACATATTTTTCTTTAAATCGTCTACTGCAATGTATCCATTCTAAATCTATGTATTTTTTTATAACCAGTAATAACTCATCACCTTGATTATTTTCAATTGTCATTATTTTAATCCTGTAGGCTTGTTAGTAATCGTTAGCTTTCCATCATTAATACCTTTTATGTATTTCTCCCAATCTCTGTTCTGCGCAACAAAATTAGGACACTTTTCTGAAACCTGCATCTTAAAGTTAATTGGGTATAAGAGCCTTGAGTGAATAGTAACTATATCTACTCCACATTTTGAATGTCCTTATCGCGGCAAAAGGTTTACTCCTTTATGCCGCAAAAAGTGGCACTACTAAATTGGATCTACAACTATTTGTATTAATAAATTATCTTACGGGTTTTATTTAACAACCGTTACTTTACCATCGATTATAGATAAATAAGGGGTGAGTGAAAAAACCCTGTCATCATTCTCAATTGTTAATGGAGAAATTCTATCATACCCTGTTTCAAATCTAAAAATGCGCCCATTCATATATGAATTAAGCTCATAATCTTCCCAATCAATAGGAATTGCTTTGTAACCATCATTAAAAAAACGTTTAAATGGCATAGATTCCCACATTTTTTGTGGTGTACTACCTTGTTCTATTGCTAATGAATGCCACATTCCTTCTGTTTTTTGGTATATGGTATTCAAATTTTGATTTTTAAAATCATTTTGCAATGAGACATAAAACTCTTTTATGGCAGGGATGTCTTTTTCCGTCATAGGTGTTGCTGTTGTCCATGCCCAATTAGGCAAATTACTGGCATGAAAAGATTGAGAAACTTCGATCATACCTTTTTCTTTGCCATCCGACCTTGGACTATTGCCAAAATAAGATATTTCCCTTGGGTTAAAATGTGGGTCAACCGAAACTTTACCGTCTTCGACTATAAGTTTAACTCCTGAAACTGGATGTTTTCCGTTTACTTCGGTCACAATTGCTGAGCACCACATATTACTAGTTACTTTATGGTCACCTTTTAATGAATCATTTAGCATAGTAATGCTGAGTTTATTATCTCCATTTTGAAGATAGGAACTTATGGTTTTTCCTATAGTAAAATTACCCTCAATTGAATCTACATTATCCATAACCAACATGTCGTTAATTTTTATAAAACACAAAGCATCATTAGTATTAAAGCTAACGATATAGTTTGTTTTCATTTTTTCTTCTGAATTTGAATTACTCATAACGCCCACCATTCCAAACAACAAAAATACAATTTTAACCCAATGTAAAACGCCAGTCTGATTCATCTTTATTCAAAGCCTCATAAATTATCCATTCTTGATAGACACCTGGTTTTATAGAGGTTGGAAGATCTTTATTATTTTTGTTTTTATCTTTATCTTTTCCAACTCCGTATTTAGCATAAACTTTTGCTTTAATGCCTTCGTGATAAATAACAACCGTTAAATCGTCCCCCTTTTCTTTGTCAAATGCGATATTTACCCATTAATACGCCACCGCGACTTACTGTATCACCGGTTCTGGCCGCAGGTTTGCCATCAATAAATACACTACTTGAACCGCCAACGATAGTTCTTGAATGCCCACCGTGAGGCGCTAACGCATCTCCTTGCCGAGCAACCGCTTTGCCATCGACTTTTACTGTTGGTGAACCTGTAATCACTTGGGTTGGGCCATGTTTACCATGGCCTGTATCGGAATCACCAATAAGAATGATTTTTGGCATAATAGTACCCGACTATATGACTGGAATGAATTTTCCATTAACAAATGAAAAGATAGGAGAAAAGCTATATAATAATTTTTTACCCTTATTATTTAAATAAATCATAGTTATTGGTGAGTATGAAAAATCTTCTTTATATACCATCTTTACCATTTTCCGATCATTCATTACAACAGGTATAAAGTTATCCCAGGTAATTTCTATCATTTTTGATGATTGGTCTCGTACCCTTTCAGTTATACTATAAGATTCAAATATTTTTTCTTCTGTAAAATTTGATGATAAAGCCCAAGCTTCATTTGCATGATAATTTAACTTGCGAATTTTAGAAATATCTTTTTCATTAAAAGCATCCCACAATTCTTGATATGCAAGCTTTAATTCTGGTAATTTACTTTCATCAAAATCATCTGAATTAACCCATATCCAGTCTGGTATGTTATTAAGTTCTATATTCTTTTTAAATTTAGTTAATTTAACATTTTTAGGATACTCAAAATCGCCAATAACATTTCTTATTTTGTTAAATAATACTTCCTTTGTATTCTTAGACAAAGAAAAAATCACCTCAACACTAGTATCAACTTTATTATTAACGTATGCCTGAGGAACACCATCCTTGCCTATTAATATATTTATATCTGTAATTTTATGGTTCTCATTGGTTATACTATTAGTCTGATATATATTAATATTACAAAATGCATTTTTATTAAACAAATGAGAGTTATTATGTGTTTTATTGGGTTCAAACCATGATAATGGTGCTACTTCAACCTCGATTATATTCATACCATTTTTGGCCAAAATTTGGACATTAGTATTTGTAGATACTATTCCTTTATCAACAAAAGTTTGCCTTCTATTATCAAAGCTCGATACTCCATTCACCTTAAAATCACAAAACATATAAGCGACATCAATGCTCGCTCTAACTGTATAATTATTACCCTGCGCATGAACCATGTTAGCTCCTCCTAAAATAAATAAAATAAATAAAATAATATTTTTCATGTTTACACTCCCTAGTATTTAAGCTTAAATCCTGGATTTGCGCCAGGAGGAATAGCAGATCTAATATGCTGACGTTCTCTCTTAGGAACTTGTTTTATTGCACCAATTAAATTAAATCTTAAATCAGAATCTTCTAACTTGAGTGGATCTGCAATTTCATATAATTCATAATCCGTTGGTCTAGATGAATAATTTAATTCATCAGGTGACTGTTCATCTGTTTCCTTTTTTATATCAGCTGACAACCCTAACCCTAGAACAATACCATCATGGCAAACAACTAAGTCAATTCCATTTTTATGAGATTCAAGCTCAATTGATGCAGCTGTTTTTAATTCTAATTCAAAATTAAAAGATGCTGTCATGAAAAATACATTCGCTTCTGCATGGGCTTTGATGCCGCCACTAATTGTAATTTTAAAATTATTATCTCCATCAATACAAAAATCAGTACTATTACTACCTGATAATTGAGCCATTCCAATGAAACAATTAATTTCACAGGATAAAACTAGGTCAATATTAAATTCAGCGCTAACGGCTTGGCCTTCTCTTTTTTCAACGCATCTTGCAAAGTGTTCACTAACTTTTTGGTCAAAACACCACCATAGCTTGCGGCAATTTGCAATACATCTATTTTAATCTCGCCCCCAAAAAAAGGGGATCCCTGTAAGGCGATCACAAGTTTTGCATCATTTTGTTTAGCTACATTATCAATATAAAAA
Source organism: Providencia sp. PROV032 (assembly GCF_028484875.1). NCBI lineage: Bacteria > Pseudomonadati > Pseudomonadota > Gammaproteobacteria > Enterobacterales > Morganellaceae > Providencia > Providencia sp. PROV032. The sequence continues at coordinate 911 of NZ_JAMPSX010000025.1, read as the reverse complement.
GTTAGGCCAAGCTTTAAGGGCAAAAACGAGAAATCAAATATAGGATATTCACTACTTTTCTCTGGAATACGCTTATCTGAAACACAAAGAAATTTGTCTTGAAAATCATTAAAAATATCAGCGATTTTGGCTAAACCACTCAAACTATCGAGCAACGTTTTTTTCTCATTGGACACGCCATACGGTGTAGATGTATATTCATTTCCTGCAATATCACAATATAATTCAATATTAAAGGATGTTGATTCCGACTTAAAGAATGGAACTGTCCTTAACGTCCAACCTTTTCGGTATCGATTGAAATCTTCAGGTAATGTATTTTGTCCCGGCCTTCCTTTCATTCTTTCATTAACCAAATTTCCTGCTTGCTCTTTTCTTCTTTCATTATCCGATCTCTTACCAGCACTAAACGCGTATTCTAGTTCAAGTGAGAAACCAATCTTAACTGATGGCTTAACATCAAACATCCAAGTGGGTGTATCACCATTACAGTTCATAGCTTGAATTTTATACTGTTGTGATTTAAACGCACCAAATGAGCCTAAAGCACCTAAGAACATATCCATCAGCTTACTGGCGTTAAAGAAGCTTGTATTCTGATATTCGTCATAAGTAACGTGAAATGACGTTGGTGAATTAATGCTTATTGATTTTTGTGTTCGGTTTGATGAAATAAAAGCTGTATGGATATTTTTTTCATGTAATTTACCATTAAGCATAATTTCAACATCAACATCAACATCAACATCAACATCAACACCATCACCTTCATCAATTATTGTCTCGCCATAAAAAGGTAGTGGTTCACCTCGCCAGTGCAATAATACGTCTCCATTGATATCGACATCTTTACTCACTTTTGTCATTTTTAATTGTTGATAGCAAGGCTCTGGTATCCCACAATCAAGTAC
>NZ_JAMPSX010000024.1:0-36945 GCF_028484875.1 Providencia sp. PROV032 | reverse complement strand
ACAACATAAAAGTACTACGGATAAAATTCAGTTTAATGTAAATGAATTAAATAAGCTGAAAATAGCCCAAAGTAGCATGTTTGCTATCTCCTCTCCGAATGTTCCTGCATTACCTCATGGCGTTAGTTCAAATTCACAAGTCACACAAACGGCAAATAGCAACATTGCAAAAGGCATCGAAAATACATTAGGCGCTGTTCGTGATGGTCTAGCGGAAACGTTTGATTGTACTTTCGGACTGAGTTGCTCAAATGATTTAGATAAAGCAGCAAAAAATCCAAATGTTGGGAAAGAGTTATCAAATTCAGATAAAGTAGAGGTAGGGGGCTCTGGGGCAGGAGGACCGGAGGGGTGGGAACCTGATGAGTTCTCTATAAAAAATAATGATCTTCCTTCTAAAGAAGAACTAAAGCAAGCAGCATCAGAAATCAATCGCAATGGTTTAACAAATGCTGGCAGATCGCTCCAAAAGCATGGGGGTAGGGAAGGCTCTGCATACTCATATTCCAACCAAAAAGCTTCAGTATTGAATCAGGAAGCTAGAGCATTAATCGATGAAATATTAGATAATACAAATGTAATAATAAGACCTAGAACTATTTATGAAAATAGGAAAAGAATTGAAGTGATTGATGCTAAATCACCTGATGGTCGGGTATTAAGATTTAGTATAGATGGTAAGAAATTTATTGGTTTTAGAGAGCCATAATGTTTGCAAATGATTGATGGGGGGATTTTATGTTGGAATACAGTGTTGGAAGTTCTTTAAGCCGAGATGATTTATATGCTGAGCTCTCCTTTAATGATGTTCAGTGGGGGGAAATTTCACTATCTGAAGATAAGAAAGAGGTAAAAATTATTATTTATCCTGACTCGGATTTTTTAGAATTTAATTACAGTGAATTTTTATTATTGATAGAGAAAGCTAAAGATCATCTTTTACGTTTAGAACCTTTAGTTTAATTTCCGCATAAGCAGGTTGGTTCTTCCATTTTTAGCGTGGGGGAACCAAAGTGGCAGAGTCATTAATGTGAAAATTAAATGTGGTTGGAGTAAGAGGTGACTAGGCTTAATTATAGTATTAGTGATAAACAGACGAGCAAATTTATAAGCTTATTAACTTTAGATGTATTAACTGCATTAGATAAAAATTTGATATCGATTGATGAGGCAGAAGGATTTGTTTTCAAACCTTATTTGGCTAAACTACTCGAACAAATGGGTTCAGATGAAAAATTAATAGGGATAATTAACCTAGGTTGCGAATTGGACGATGTTGAATGTTTAATTCCAGAACAGCTCCAAGCTAGTATTGAGGAATTAATACAGAAAACCATCACAGTAATTTCACAAAGTGAAAATTTTGGTCGGTTAATTGATAAAGAAATTAATATTATTGATGACTAACTAAATGTTTAGAAATATAAATTAAAACATTTGAAAAGAACATAAATGAAATTAAGAATGGTAAAGGTTAAAATATGAAAATAGAACTGAGTCTACTGGAAGAGGCTATAGTAGCCATTTTTAATGAAATGAAAGTACAGGGAATGGGTAATATAGACCTAGATGCAGATTTTTATTGGAATGTACCTTCTGAATCTATTTATGATATTTACAATGAGCTGGCTCAGTTAGATATTGGGCAGTTAGAAGCTGATTATGAGATGTTATGTAAAGCTAAAGAAAATGAACTACTCGTAAAATATAACTTAAAAAATATATCAGCCATTCTTCGTTATTTATCAGAAAAACACGCAAAATGATCTGACTTGATGATGCTAAAGGCGTAAGCAATCGCTGGTTTGGCCATTGTTTACACCTTATCGACATTTACTCACTTTCAATCATTGGTGTAAGCTAAAACAAAATAATACCTATTAATAAGAAAGCGCTATGGAACTAAAACCCACTGCAATTTTAATTCATGTCCCTGATGTTCAAGCGGGTTTGGCTTGGTATCAGCAAGCTTTTCCACAGGCAAGGGCGGAGTACCTGCCTAATTTTGATTTCACGTTATTACATGTCGGGGACTTCACGATAGAAGTGGTGCAAGCGGATAAAAAAGTCAGTGAAGGTAAAAAAGGAACGGTATTGTATTGGCAAGTCGATAATTTTGATTTGGCTTTTGAGCATTTCACTCAGCTAGGGGCAAAACTGTACTGCGGGCCAATGTTAATAGATGGTAATAATCGAATGTGTCAACTTGAAGACCCGTTTGGCAATTTAATGGGTTTAAAAGGGCGGTAAAATCCATTAAAACCGTTAAAAGGATTAAAACCAATCGCAATGATTTACCTTATCAATTAGTAATATAAATAAAATTGCGATAAAAAATATAATTTGTGATAGCTGATGAAAAAAGGCACTAATTAGGGTGCTTTAAATTTTAAAATGCATTATAAAAAGTATGGTTTTTTCGGCGTTTTACGATGATTAATAGTATCTTAAGCTGAAAAATAGCCAGTAATGAAGTGTTAAGGCGTAAAGTTAGTAGTTAAATGTTGCTTTCTTGTGAATGAATTAACATTACGTTTAAATTCTGCTATGCTGATCGCCCGAAGCTGGGCATAATTTTACCGCCATTGAGATTATGCGAGCAAATTCCTCTGACCTGGCACCGGATGATAATTTTGTCAGTATGGTGCAGACAGCCGGGTATACAAATTACAATGAAGCGAGGAGAACGTCGTGCTAGAAGAATACCGTAAGCACGTAGCCGAGCGTGCCGCTCAAGGGATTGTCCCTAAGCCATTAGATGCGTCACAAGTAGCTGCACTGGTAGAGTTACTCAAAAACCCACCCAAAGGTGAAGAAGATTTCCTGTTAGACCTGCTGACCAACCGCGTCCCTCCTGGTGTTGACGAAGCAGCGTACGTAAAAGCTGGATTTTTAGCCGCGATAGCGAAAGGCGAAACTTCCTCTTCTCTTATCTCCCCCGAAAAAGCCATTGAACTGTTAGGTACTATGCAGGGCGGATATAACATCCATGCACTAATTGAAGCGTTGGATGACGAAAAACTGGCGCCAATCGCCGCTAAAGCACTCTCCCACACCTTACTGATGTTTGATAACTTCTACGATGTAGAAGAAAAAGCGAAAGCGGGAAATGTTCACGCGAAACAAGTTATTGAATCATGGGCAGATGCCGAGTGGTTCAAAGAGCGTCCTGCATTAGCTGAAAAAATGACCGTGACTGTGTTCAAAGTCACTGGTGAAACTAACACCGATGATTTATCACCTGCTCCTGATGCATGGTCACGTCCAGATATCCCATTACACGCATTAGCAATGCTGAAAAACGCACGCGATGGTATTGAACCAGACGATGCGGGTAATGTTGGCCCAATCAAGCAAATTGATGCGCTGAATAAGAAAGGTTTCCCATTAGCTTACGTGGGTGACGTTGTCGGTACTGGTTCTTCTCGTAAATCAGCGACTAACTCCGTGCTATGGTTTATGGGTGACGATATCCCATTTGTGCCAAATAAACGTGGCGGTGGGGTAGTATTGGGCGGCAAAATTGCACCGATCTTCTTTAATACAATGGAAGATGCGGGCGCATTACCAATTGAAGTGGACGTTTCTAAACTGAATATGGGGGATGTGATTGACATCTATCCATTTAAAGGTGAAGTGCGAAACCATGAAACGGGTGAGCTGCTTGAAACATTCGAATTAAAAACCGATGTGCTGATTGACGAAGTCCGTGCGGGCGGTCGTATTCCACTGATTATCGGCCGTGGTTTAACCAATAAAGCACGCGAATCTCTGGGCTTAGAAGCGACAGAAGTATTCCGTCACGCTAAATCTGTTGCACAAAGCAACCGTGGCTTCTCATTAGCACAAAAAATGGTTGGTCGTGCTTGCGGTCGCCCAGGTATTCGCCCTGGTGAATACTGTGAGCCAAAAATGACCTCTGTAGGTTCACAAGATACAACTGGCCCAATGACCCGTGATGAACTCAAAGACTTGGCTTGTCTTGGTTTCTCTGCAGATTTAGTCATGCAGTCATTCTGCCATACAGCAGCGTATCCAAAACCTGTTGATGTGACCACACACCACACTTTACCTGATTTCATCATGAACCGTGGCGGTGTTTCTCTGCGTCCAGGAGATGGTATTATCCACTCATGGTTAAACCGTATGTTACTGCCGGATACCGTTGGTACTGGTGGTGACTCACATACGCGTTTCCCAATCGGTATTTCATTCCCTGCGGGTTCTGGTTTGGTCGCATTTGCTGCAGCAACAGGGGTGATGCCTCTGGATATGCCTGAGTCAGTACTGGTTCGCTTTAAAGGTGAAATGCAACCGGGTATCACATTACGTGACCTTGTTCATGCAATTCCACTATATGCAATCAAAGATGGTTTACTGACCGTAGAGAAAAAAGGTAAGAAAAACATTTTCTCTGGCCGTATTTTAGAAATTGAAGGTTTGCCTGAGCTGAAAGTTGAACAAGCGTTTGAATTAGCAGATGCGTCAGCAGAGCGTTCAGCGGCAGGTTGTACTATCAAATTGGATAAAGCGCCAATCATCGAGTACCTGCAATCGAATATCGTTCTATTAAAATGGATGATAGCGGAAGGTTATGGCGACCGTCGTACTATCGAACGCCGTATCAAAGGAATGGAAAACTGGTTAGCAGATCCACAACTGCTCGAAGGTGATGCAGATGCGGAATACGCAGCAGTGATTGAAATTGACCTCAATGATATCAAAGAGCCAATTCTGTGTGCCCCAAATGACCCAGATGACGCACGTTTATTGTCTGATGTGCAAAACGAGAAAATTGATGAAGTCTTCATCGGTTCTTGTATGACAAACATTGGTCACTTCCGTGCAGCAGGTAAGTTATTGGATTCCCACAAAGGCCAATTACCAACACGTTTATGGGTTGCGCCTCCAACTAAGATGGACGCAGCACAGTTAACCGAAGAAGGTTATTACAGCGTCTTTGGTAAGAGTGGAGCGCGTATTGAAGTCCCAGGTTGTTCTTTGTGTATGGGTAACCAAGCACGTGTGGCAGATGGTGCAACGGTTGTTTCCACTTCGACACGTAACTTCCCGAACCGTTTAGGGACAGGTGCGAATGTTTACCTCGCATCAGCAGAACTGGCTGCGGTCGCTTCCTTATTAGGTCGTTTACCAACGCCGGCAGAATATCTGCAATTTATGGATAAGGTCGATGAAACAGCAGCGGATACCTACCGTTATCTGAACTTTGACCAATTATCACAATATACCGAAAAAGCGGATGGCGTGATTTTCCAAACAGCCGTGTAATCAGGTAATATTAGTCATGAAGGCTCCTAATTTAGGAGCCTTTTTTAATTGGGTGTATTCGCTAAATATATTCAGAAATTTCGATTAAAGTTAAATCGTCATCACGTAAGTAAAGGGATCTAATTGCACCAGTCCGATTCACCGGCCCTTCGATAATTTTTACACCTTGTTGTTCAATATGCTTTTGCACGTCATTATTCAGTTTTATTCTTTTGATGGTAATACCTCTCAACAAAGCGGTTTGACTCGCGTTATACTAGGTTCAATAACGCAAGAGTAGAGGGACTGCATATGGACTACCAATTTTTCCAAGATATCACCGGAGCTATCTCCGCTAAATTCTCGATGGATCATGAGGCTATTGGATATTGGCTTAATGAAGAGGTTAAAAACGACCTTAGTCTGTTAGATGCTATTGAAGAAAACTACGAAAAGATTAAAGGTAGTGAAAAACAATGGGAGCTTATTGGCCACGAATATACATTGTTGCTTGATGATGAAGAAGTGATGATCCGCGCCAACCAATTATCATTTGAAACTGAAGGGTTGGAAGAGGGAATGAGTTATTATGATAATGAAAGTGTTGCATTTTGCGGCACTGATGACTTTCTGTTAATGTTAAAAGATTATCGTCTTTTTGTTATAGAAAATAGATAAAATAATTTTATTTAGTGATTTGTTTTGTATTTCAATAAATCACCGCTATTATTTGCAGTGTACGGCCAGCCGTTAAACGCTTAGTTAAAGATTAATTGGCTGGGATTAATTTTGATAATTGGATTTTAAAGGGCAATATATATGAATACTGATGATGTTACAGGCGCGTTGAATGAAGCAACGAATTGGTTTGTGGCAAACCAAGATCTGTTAGTTCAGTATGTTGTAAATATCGTGTCTGCTATCGTTATCTTAATTGTCGGGATGATGATTGCAAAATGGGTCGGACGTGGTTTGCATCGCGTGATGACTATGAAAGGCATTGATTCAACAGTCAGTGACTTTTTATCAGCGATAGCACGTTATACCATCGTCGCATTCACTTTAATTGCGGTATTAGGAAAAATTGGGGTACAAACGGCCTCTGTGATCGCGGTAATGGGTGCGGCAGGTTTGGCTGTTGGTTTAGCATTGCAAAACTCGCTGGGTAACTTTGCGGCAGGTGTGTTGCTGGTGGTATTTAGACCACTAAAAGCGGGAGAGTATGTCTCGATTGGTGCTGTTGAAGGTACAGTGCAAAATGTACAAATATTTTCAACGACATTAAGAACGGCAGATGACCGTATTATTGTTATTCCTAATGGAAAGATCATTGCTGATAACATTATTAATACCAGCCGTGAGCCTAATCGCCGTCAAGATATTATTGTGGGTGTTGCTTATGATTCTGATATTGATGTGGTGAAAAAAGTATTAGGTGATATCGTCGCTGCGGATAGCCGTATTCAGCATGCGAAAGGTGTTACTATCCGTTTACATGATATGGCTCCATCATCATTAAATTATTTAGTGCGTTTTTGGACCACCAATGGTGATGCATGGCCTGTATATTGGGATTTGCTAGAAGAGTTTAAGCGAGCACTGGACAAACATAATATTGGTATCCCATTCCCACAAATGGATGTGCATGTTCATAAACAAAATGCACCTATCAAGCAAGATCCTGCAGAGTAATACTTGGCTAAGTAACATTTAGCAGTTTCACTGAAAATAAGAGCCTGTCTTTGATGGGCTCTTATTCATTTCCCTTTCTTATATTTTTATACTGATATTTTTTCTTACTGATGCGTTTTTGGCTATAAGTGATACTTATGACCTATTAGACTTAATCATTTCCACTAATAATTTTTTATCGCTAATATTCATGCATATTAATTGAATAAAAAATTGGAATTAATGCATGTTTTCGATCTATTTACAGGGTGCGCTATTAGGTGCTGCAATGATATTACCGTTAGGACCACAGAACGCATTTGTCTTACAGCAAGGAAGCCGAAAGCAGTTTCATTTTATGAGTGCATTATTATGCGCTCTAAGTGATACAGTTTTAATTGTCGCCGGCGTGTTTGGTGGTAGTGCTCTACTCAGCCAGTCCGAAATATTAATGCAATTGATCACGTGGGCTGGTGTCGTATTTCTTATGTGGTATGGCTATGGTGCGTTTCGTACAGCCCTTAGCCCTGATGAGGTGATACTTCAAACGGAAAGCCGGGCTATCACAAGGTGGAAAGTGATTGTCACATTGTTTGCTGTCACTTGGCTGAATCCACATGTTTATTTAGACACCTTCGTTGTATTGGGCAGCGTGGGAGGCCAATTAGAAAGCCAATTACGACCTTGGTTTACGGCTGGCGCATTAACAGCATCATTTGTGTGGTTCTTTGCATTAGCGATACTTGCTGCTTGGTTTTCTCCTGTACTAAATAAACCACGTTCACAGCGTATTATTAATATTTTTGTCGGTGGCGTGATGTGGTTTATCGCATTTCAACTTGCAATACAGGGGCTTAAGGGGCTCGGTTTGATTTCTCAATAACAATATATCTTCAACAGACACTCAATAATGTTCAATTTCTCATTATTCTGACTGTACTTTTTGTTCCATGTGTTACTGTTAAATTGAGCTCAGGGATAGTTTATCAGTAATTATCCCTTTTTTAGCGATAAATAATTTTCTTGGGAGGTTCTGTGAAATTAAAATCTTTAGTTTTAGCTGCGATGGTAGCAGGTGCTGCGGTTCCTACCATGTCTTTGGCTGACCCGTTACCCAATGGCCCACACATTACAACTTCGGGTAATGCAATAGTAAAAGCGACTCCAGATATGGCGACGCTGAACATTCTTGTGACAGTCACTGCAAAAGATGCGGCAGCTGCCAAAGCTGGCGTCGATAAGCGAGTTGCAGAGTATTTTGAGTTTCTTAAGAAAAACGGCATTGAAAAAGAAGATATTAACGCGGCAAATGTGCGAACTCAGCCTAAATATGATTACAGTAGTGTGAAGCAAAAATCAACCATCGAAGGCTACACGGCAACACGCTCTGTTGAAGTGAAAGTGAAGAAATTAGACCAACTTAATGTCTTGTTAGATGGTGCTTTAGCCGCAGGCCTCAATGAAATCAACTCAGTACAGTTTGGTGTTGCCAACCCGCAACAGTACCGTGATGAAGCACGGTCTCAAGCGATTAAAAATGCCACAGAACAAGCCAATATCTTAGCTAAAGGCTTTAATGTCCAGTTAGGTCCGGTGTATAGCATTAACTATAATGCACCCGCTGCGGTGCCATATCCAATGGCGGCAAGGAATTATGCTGGGGCGATGAAAGCCTCTGTTGCTGAAGATCTCAAAATTGATGAGACCTATGAACAACAGAGTATTGATTTTAATGACCAAGTCGATGTGGTATTTGAATTAAAACGCTAGCTTTTTGCGGGCTCATCTTCTTGTTTTAACATCTGGCGCCCCGTTTTTAATAGGGCGTCAGTCACCTTTTTCATTGTGCGGCTTTCAGGTGCAAAGCGGTGCCAGTAAAGCATCCGTCTCTGACATAACCCTGGGGTTAAATCAACCAACTCACCATTCGCTAATTCACTTGCTATCTGCAAATGTGGGATCATACAGCAGGTAGAGCCCTGTTTTGCTAACTGTACAAAGGCCTCAGAGGAGTTCACGATATGACATGGAACACTGCCGGGCGATAAACCAAAGTTTTGTTGTACGAAGGCTTGGTGCATATCGTCTAAATGGTCGAAAGCAACTGCAGGGGCTTTTAGTAACGAAGAGCGAGTCACGCCATCTGGGAAGTATTTCGCAGCGAAGTCTGGTGAGGCCACAAAAATATAGTCTAGGGCGCCAAGTTTATCGACTAAACAACCCGGTAAGGCTTGGGGTTGAATACTGATAGCGCCGACCACTTCACCGCGTCTTAAGCGTTCTTGGGTTCGTGTTTCATCTTCAACCTGAATATTTAGCCGAATAGGGCTATTGCCTAATACAGGGTTTAGGGCTGGGAGAAACCAAGTTGCCAAGCTGTCGGCGTTGACGGCAAGTGACAGTAACAAAGGGGTTGAGCCACTATTTTCATCCCCTAACCATTGCTCTTCTAACAGTTCGACTTGATGAAGCAGTGCTAGCAGTTTTTGCCCTTGTTCAGTTGGATGTGGCGGAACGGTACGTACCAGCAGAGGTTGCCCAAATAGGTTTTCTAACTGCTTTATGCGTTGAGACACAGCAGACTGCGTGATGCAGAGCTTTTGAGCCGCGCGCTCAAAGCCGCGTTCACGGATCACGGCATCCAGTGCTTGTAATGCGCGATAGTCAGGGCGCTTCATCAAAAAAATCTCCTTGTTGTTATTCTATTAAGCACTATGCCATATTTTTACACGCAACACTTAAAAATATTATTGTTGTGGCGTAAATCTCAAGAACCGTGACATAAATACAGCGAACAAAGCTGCAACTTATTGGGTGTCCGGTATATACTAGTGTTTAATAACCTTAATCACGACTCAATTAAATCTTAAAAGGCATGAGTATGACTCAGGATGAATTAAAAAAAGCGGTAGGTTGGGCTGCACTTGATTATGTAAAACCGGGCACTATTGTTGGTGTTGGAACGGGGTCAACGGCTTCACACTTCATTGATGCATTAGCGACAATGAAAGGTCAAATAGAAGGTGCGGTATCAAGCTCAGAAGCATCAACTCAAAAACTAAAATCACTGGGAATTACAGTATTTGATTGTAATGAAGTGGATTCATTAGATGTTTATGTTGATGGTGCTGATGAAGTTGACCATCACATGAATATGATCAAAGGCGGTGGTGCGGCTTTAACTCGTGAAAAAATTGTTTCAGCAATTGCAAAAACCTTTGTCTGTATTGTTGATGAGTCTAAGCTAGTTGATGTGTTAGGTAAATTTCCACTACCCGTCGAAGTGATCCCAATGGCGCGTAGCTATGTGGCACGTGAACTGGTCAAATTGGGGGGTACGCCAGAGTACCGTCAAAATGTGATTACTGATAACGGCAATGTGATTTTAGATGTTCATAATTTAAAAATTGTAGACCCAGTGAGATTAGAAAATACAATTAATGGGATTGCGGGGGTTGTAACCGTTGGGTTATTCGCCAATCGCGGTGCTGATGTTGTTTTGATGGGGACTGCAAACGAAGGTGTGAAAACCATCAAGCTATAATCGATATCATATTTAATTATTCAAATAAGCCAGCGGCGTTATACTCGCTGGCTTATTTGTCTTACTGATATTTTGACATTAGTTTATGCATAGATAGAAGCTAAATTAATTAACCAGTTTTATAAATATCATCAATTTAAAATTTATTTTATTTTTTTTAATACCCAGCTATTTTGGTGATATATCTCACACAAATAGGCATTGTGCAGGAAAAATCCTTATTTTGTGTTATCGCCCCTGATTTTCTACCATTTAACTTCTTTTTCTTCGCGCTTTTTAGCATCCATCAAGCAAACGGTTGTATTGCTACTACGCTATTTTTTGCTATGTTGGTATACGCTTCATAGCTCAAGGTAGATGGATGTCATCTCTCTTGAGCTATGTTAGGCAAACACATGGGTTCATCTGTTATAAATCTTAAGTACGTTCACGATAGGGTAGGGAAATGGTTAAGGTATCTTTGCAAAAAGACAAAATTAAATTTTTACTGCTAGAAGGTGTGCACCAAAGTGCGGTTGATAACTTAAAAGCCGCAGGCTACACCAATATTGAATATCACAAAAGTGCGTTATCCGACGAAGAATTAAAAGAAGCGATTAAAGATGCACGTTTTGTAGGTATCCGTTCCCGTACTCATCTTACTGAAGAAATTTTCGCTGCAGCAGAAAAACTCGTTGCAGTAGGTTGTTTTTGTATTGGAACCAACCAAGTTGATTTAGATGCTGCGGCAAAACGTGGTATCCCTGTATTTAACGCACCATTTTCGAATACACGTTCCGTTGCAGAAATGGTATTAGGCCAATTATTACTTTTACTACGTCGTATTCCTGAAGCCAATATGCAAGCACACCGCGGTATTTGGGAAAAACAAGCTAAAGGCTGTTTTGAAGCGCGTGGTAAGCGCCTTGGGATTGTTGGATATGGTCACATTGGTACTCAGCTAGGGATCTTAGCTGAAGGTATCGGTATGAATGTTTTCTTCTATGATATTGAAAACAAACTCCCTTTAGGTAACGCAACTCAAGTTCGCTCTTTAACTGAATTGCTGAATATGAGTGATGTGGTTAGCTTACATGTGCCTGAAACCCCAAGTACGAAGAATATGTTTGCTAAAGAACAATTCGATCGTATGAAGCCTGGCTCTATATTCATTAACGCATCACGTGGAACAGTCGTGGATATTCCTTCACTGGCCGCTGCGTTAGAAACCAAGCATTTATCAGGTGCTGCGGTGGATGTCTTCCCAAGTGAACCCGCTGCGAACAATGACCCTAATGACCCATTTATCTCTGAATTGATTAAGTTCGACAATGTGATTTTAACACCGCACATTGGGGGCTCTACAGAAGAAGCTCAAGAAAATATTGGGTTAGAAGTGGCAAGTAAACTGGCTAAGTATTCAGATAACGGTTCAACATTATCGGCGGTTAACTTCCCAGAGGTTTCTCTGCCAGTTCATACTGAAGACACAAACCGTTTCTTGCATATTCATGAAAACCGCCCTGGTATTTTGAATAGCATCAACCAAGTCTTCACTGAAAATAACATTAACGTTGTTGGCCAGTATTTACGTACATCAGGCAACGTAGGTTATGTGGTTATTGACGTATTAATGCAAACGCCAAACCAAACAGATGAAGCACTCCAGAAATTAAAAGATTTGCCTGGAACCATTCGCGCGCGTTTACTGTTCTAAGTTACGCTAAAAATGGTGTGAAATGATGGCGCGGGTATTTATGACCAGCGCCATATTTTTTGCGGCGTAATAATTTCGGGTAACGGAATATCCCAGTGCGCGACAGGGAGTTTTTCTACTTGCTGGCAATTATGGGCAAGGCCAATGGGATAAAACCCAGTTTGTTGCCAATTTGCAAGAGTCCTATCGTAGAACCCACCTCCCATCCCTAACCGTTGCCCTTGAGTATCAAATGCCACTAATGGGATAAGCATGATATCTAATTTCTCAAGGGGTAGCACATTTCTGACATCCAGTGGTGGCTCATCAATATTAAATCGGTTTTTAACGAGTTGGCTGTCTGGGCGATAGTGAAGAAATAATAAATGGTGGCGACTAAAAGGGTGTAAAACAGGGAGATAGATTTGTTTGCCTTGGGCCCATAGCGCATGAATGAGCGGTTTGGTGTCAATTTCCCCATCAAAAGAAAGAAACAAAGCAATTGTGTTGGCTTGTGCAATTTTCGGGTGGCTTAATGCATTATGCATGAGTTGCTCAGCGGCACTCTGTTGTTGTTCAAGGCTTAGTTGGCGGCGTGCCTGACGGATAGTTTGACGTACCAGCTGGCGTTGTGTCGAGAGAGAATCTTGCATGTGATAACCTGTTATAAATACGATAAAAACAGTTAACCCAGTAATTATATTACTTAGAGTATATCGCAAGATGGTAAGTTATGTAGAAAACAAATGAAAAATAAGCAGGAACTTAATTGAGGGTCTCCAAGATGCCGTTGTAGGCTGTAACCCTTGAACCCTTGGTTCAAGGTGAACGCAGTTTAGCAACCTTTAGGCTTCCTGAGCGAATCAGGCATGCTCACCAGCGCCATAACCACATTCTATTTAGTTGAAATATCGGCTCAGGGGACTCGCCCACTCACGCGCATCTCAGAGAAATTTGGTTTGAGAACTTATCGTTACTCAGTGATTTCATTGTACGAAACTAGATTTAAAATGCAACCTTAATTTTGTATATTTTTTTCTACTAGTGTCTGATTAATAAGCAGATTTACTCTAGGGGCAATACCTGCCTCTCAGTAATTTTCACCTGATCGTGCAACGCTTGTTCGATTGTGTGCTGCAACATTTTTATTTTCTCTTCCATATTATAAGCATAATCACGCGTTTTTGTCTTTTCTTGTGCTAATTCGTGACAGACGTTCAATGCTACAATAAAAATAAGTTGTTCCGTGTTGGTCACACCGCTTCTATCTTTTAGATTTTGCAAGCGTTGTTCTAATTCTTTAGCCGACTCGAGAAGGGCCTCTTTTTGTTCTGCTGGGCAATTGACTCGCATTGAGCGCCCGAAAATCTGGATGTCGACAGGTTGTGCGGACATTATACCTCCATACTGAATAATACTCGCCGTAAATACATCATATTTGGCGCAATTAATAGATAAGACAAAAGCATACTGGTCTAGCGGCTATCCTTGATGGTAGCATATCACGAATCATAAGCTAACATGACGAATTCAGATGTCTATACAAAAATCTTTACCAAACTATGAATCACTGGACAAATTGCTACAACAGCACTCAATCGCACTTACTGCTGCGGAGATCCATGGTCTAATAACCGGGTTGATCTGTGGTGGGGGCCGTGACCATAGCTGGCAAACGTTGGTCCATGACCTTGCTAACGATGGCTTAGCGTTCCCACAAACGGTTTCGCAGCCATTACGAGAGCTCTTCGATACCACATTTGACGCACTTGATGATAGCGAATTTGCATTTACCCTGCTATTTCCTAGCGAAGAAGCGTCTATTTTTGACCATGCTGATGCGCTGGCGGGTTGGGTTAATCACTTTTTATTAGGTTTGGGGGTTACACAACCGAAACTGGCTGATAAAAAAGAGATAAGCGAAGTTATCACAGATTTACGCAATATTGGTATGCTTGGTTATGACGAAGACGAAGACCAAGAAGAACTTGAGCAGGCGTTAGAAGAAGTAGTTGAGTATGTCAGGGTGGCAGTGCAATTATGTTACATTGCGTTGATTGAGCCGACTAAAGGCCCTACAGCTGTAGAAAATGATAAACCGGTTCTTCATTAGTTTCTATCAATATGAATTTTCAAAGCACTTAACTTAACCAATCAATATTTTATTATTGATAAACTAAGTGCTTGAAAACGAGGTGTATCCAGATTTAAGTCATGTCGCCAGTATATGTTGTATGTGATTGATTAAACACAAACAATATATTCAGCAATCTAATTATTCTGATAATAAGGCAAAAACGGTATGAATAAACAGGAATTTATTTCTCGTCGCAATGCATTATTGGCTCAAATGCAATCAGGCAGTGCAGCAATTATTTTCTCAGCGCCTCCAGCGCAACGTAATGCGGATTGCGAATACCCGTATCGTCAACACAGCGACTTTCTGTATTTAACGGGGTTTAGTGAGCCTGAAGCCGTATTAGTCCTGATTAAAAGCGATGAGAAACATAGCCATACTGTTCTTTTTAACCGTGTTCGTGATTTAACCGCTGAGATTTGGTTTGGTCGCCGCCTTGGGCAAGATGCCGCACCTGAAAAATTAGGTATTGATAAAGCGTTACCTTTCAATGAAATAGAAGAGCAACTTTATCAATTACTGAATGGCCTCGACGTGGTTTATCATGCACAAGGTGAGTTTGCCTATGCCGATAAATTGGTATTTGATGCCTTAGATATTCTACGTAAAGGTAGCCGTCGTAACTTACGCGCGCCACAAACATTGGTTGATTGGCGGCCGATTGTCCATGAAATGCGCTTATTTAAGTCGGAAGAAGAAATTAATACCCTGCGTATGGCTGGGCGAATTTCTGCTCTAGCACATGTCAGAGCAATGGAAACTTGCCGACCGAATATGTATGAATACCAACTTTGTGGTGAGTTAGAACATGAATTTACTCGCCATGGTGCACGTTTCCCTTCATATAACTCCATTGTGGGTAGTGGTGAAAATGCCTGTATTTTGCACTACACCGAAAATGAGAGCCTAATGAAAGATGGCGAACTCGTGTTAATTGATGCGGGTGCAGAATTTGATGGCTATGCAGGGGATATCACGCGGACTTTCCCAGTTAATGGCAAATTTAGCCAAGCACAACGAGAAATTTACGATATCGTCCTTAAAGCGTTAAATACCGCATTAGCTTTATATCGTCCGGGTACCAGTATCCATGAGGTGACACGAGAGATTGTGCGTATCAAAACAGAAGGTCTCGTTGCACTTGGAATTTTACAAGGCGATGTGGATCAATTGATCGAAAACAAAGCATATCAGCCATTCTTTATGCATGGTTTAAGTCACTGGTTAGGGTTAGATGTACATGATGTGGGTTTTTATGGCACAGACCGAGACCGTACACTTGAAGTGGGGATGGTATTAACTGTCGAGCCTGGTTTATATATTGCTCCAGATGCAGATGTGCCGCCACAATATCGCGGTATTGGTGTACGTATCGAAGATGATATTGTGATCACCGAAAACGGAAATGAAAACTTAACAGATTTAGTCGTGAAAGACCCTGATGAAATTGAAGCCCTAATGGCGGCAGCAACGCACAATTTAGGGTAGATGTCAGTCATCATAGAAAGGTAATAAACAACGCATGAATGTGATCATCGTGGGGGGCGGTATGGCGGGTGCAACATTAGCACTGGCAATATCATCCCTTAGCCAAGGAAAATTATCGGTTTCACTAATCGAGGCTGCTGTGCCAGATGGCAAACATCCCGGGTTTGACGCACGTGCGATTGCGTTAGCCCACGGCACTTGTCAATCATTAGCAAAAATAGGCGTTTGGCCTGCTTTAGCAGATTGTGTGACCCCCATTAATCGCGTTCATGTGTCTGATAGAGGCCATGCCGGTTTTGTGAATATTGCTGCTGATGATTATCATATCGATGCTCTAGGCAATGTGATTGAACTGCACGAAGCGGGCGCCCGTCTGTTTTCATTGTTACGTAAAGCGCCCGGAGTCACTCTTTATTGCCCTGCAAAAGTAGAAAATGTCCATCGTGAACAAGATATCGTTACGGTCACTTTGGATAATGGTGATGAGGTAACCGGGGAATTACTAATTGCTGCGGATGGCAGCCATTCCGCTATTGGCAAAGCCTGCCATATGCAATGGCAAAAGGACGATTATGGGCAAGTGGCCATTATTGCGAATGTGAAAACTGCCATTGACCCAAAAGGCCAAGCCTTTGAGCGCTTTACTGAATTCGGTCCTTTGGCATTATTACCTATGTCACAAGGGCGTAGCTCTTTAGTGTGGTGCCACCATCAAGAACAGGCCGACGATATCAACGCGTGGGATGATGAAACATTTATTAGCAAGTTACAGCAAGCGTTCGGCTGGCGGTTAGGCGAAATTATTATGGCCGGTAAGCGTCATTGTTATCCACTGGTATTACGTAAAGCGCTTAACCCAGTTAGCCATCGAGTCGTGTTAGTGGGGAACGCTGCTCAGACCTTGCACCCCATTGCGGGACAAGGCTTCAATTTAGGCATCCGTGATGTGATGCAACTGGCTCACATTGTGGTAGATGCAAATGCGAAAGGGCAAGACATTGGTCGTTATTCATTATTAAGCCAATACCAACAAGCCAGAGCGTTAGATAGAGACAAAACGGTTTCGATAACCGACGGTTTGGTCCGTTTATTTGCGAATCGCTGCTTACCGCTTATTGTCGGCCGTAACTTAGGTTTAATGGCAATGGAAATGTTGCCACCAGCTCGTGATATTTTGGCTCGCCAAACATTGGGCTGGGTTGCTCACCAATAACCACGAAATAAAGAGGAATAAAAAATATGCAGTCATTTGATGTGGTTATCGCCGGTGGTGGTATGGTTGGGTTAGCACTCGCTTGTGGGCTTGAAGGGAGTGGACTACGTGTTGCGGTCATTGAAAATCATCCACCGAAGGTGCCATTCAGTGCCGCAGAGCCGCACGCATTAAGGGTATCTGCCATTAATGCAGCAAGTGAGAAATTACTGACCCACTTAGGTGTATGGTCAACCATTAAAGGAATGCGAGCTTCAGCTTATAATGGCATGGAAGTTTGGGATAACGACAGTTTTGGGCGAATTACGTTTACCGCTCAAGAACGTAACCTAACCCATTTAGGGCATATTGTTGAGAACAATGTTGTACGTGATGCCCTATGGCAAAAAGTATCGCAACTTCGCGATGTGACATTATTAGCCCCCGCAACGATTAAAAAAGTGGTGTGGGGGGAAAACGATGTTTTTATTACGTTAGATGATGAAAACATGTTAACAGCGCGGTTAATTGTGGGGGCTGACGGGGCAAACTCGTGGTTGCGTAGCCATGCCGATATTCCATTAACCTTTTGGGATTATGAACATACCGCGTTAGTTGCTACGATCCGAACCGAAAAACCTCACGAAGGCGTTGCTCGCCAAGCTTTTGATGGTGAAAGTATTTTGGCATTTTTACCATTAAGTGACCCACACCTTTGTTCGATTGTCTGGTCTCAGCCGGCCACTGAGGCAGCAAGACGCCAGTCTTTAGCACCCGCTGATTTTAATAAAGAACTGGCAGTTGCGTTTGATGTTCACCTTGGCCTCTGCCAAGTTGAAAGTGACCGATTAACCATTCCTCTGACGGGGCGCTATGCAAGGCAATTTGCGGCTCAACGTTTAGCGCTGTTAGGGGATGCGGCACACACAATCCATCCATTAGCGGGTCAAGGGGTCAACCTTGGGTTTATGGATGTCGCCATGCTAATCGGTGAAATAAAACGTTTGCACCGAGAAGGTAAAGACTTTGGCCAATACTTATATTTGCGTGATTATGAACGTAGCCGCAAACACAGTGCAGCACTGATGTTGGCGGGTATGCAAGGTTTCCGTGAATTGTTCGATGGTAATAACCCTGCGAAGAAATTACTTCGTGATATCGGGCTGGTCTTAGCGGACAGTTTGCCAGGGGTTAAACCGCAATTATTAAACCATGCGATGGGGCTGTTTGATATGCCTAAGTGGTTGGAACAGTTACAAGTCGAAGACGCCCTCTAAATCCTTTTCCCAAAAGGCACAGTTGATAAAATTGTGCCTTTTTCTTATGTCAAAATACAGAGCGTCGTAATTGAATTCTGCATAAAAATAATCCTTATTATTACGTTTTAGTATGAATAGCGGAACTTTCTCTTTCTATCATGACTGAAAAAAACTAATTACATTCGTTTTTCGCATTAGTTTTATTTATATTGCTGTGATGAGCTTTATTGTCAAAGTGACTATTTAAATTCTATTTGTGGTTATATTTTGTGCCATTTTCCCCTGAATGTAAGGATTTTGAGTGATCATTCTCAATTATTTAACAAAAAGCGCTGGCAAAATCAGAGCGCAATCAGTAATACAGAGGAATGGTCGCCCTATTTTTTTTTATAGGATAGAACAGCAAACAGTGGTAGGTTTTTAAAAAGTTATCGTTTGCGTTGGGGTAAAATTATCAAGGTATTTTATTGCAGATGGGTAATTTTCACCACGCAATCACCCTGTCATATTAATAATGCAAAGAGGGTATTCATGGTAAAGCAAACAACACTATATGATGAACATATAGCCTGCGGTGCAAAAATGGTCGATTTTCATGGTTGGATGATGCCGTTGCATTATGGTTCGCAGATCAATGAACATAATTTTGTCAGAACCGAAGCAGGGATGTTTGATGTATCCCATATGACTATTGTCGATTTACACGGTGAAGGTTGTCGTGATTTTCTGCGTTACCTTCTCGCCAACGATATCAATAAACTCACAGAACAAGGCAAAGCTTTATATACAGGTATGCTGAATGCTTCCGGTGGTGTTATTGATGACCTGATTGTGTATTACTTTGCTGATGACTTTTATCGTCTCGTTGTAAACTCCGCAACACGTGATAAAGACCTCGCTTGGATTGAACAACATGCTAAAGACTATGCGGTTGAAATTCGTGTTCGCGATGATTTAGCGCTCTTGGCTGTTCAAGGGCCGCAAGCGCCAGAAAAGGTTCATTCGTTACTCAGTTCAGAACAAAAAAACAGCATCGAAGGAATGAAACCCTTTTATGGTGTTCAAGCCGGGGACTTATTTATCGCAACCACTGGGTATACGGGTGAAAAAGGTTATGAAATTGCTATGCCTAAAGAGCAGGTCGTTGAATTTTGGCATA
Source organism: Providencia sp. PROV032 (assembly GCF_028484875.1). Taxonomy (NCBI): domain Bacteria; kingdom Pseudomonadati; phylum Pseudomonadota; class Gammaproteobacteria; order Enterobacterales; family Morganellaceae; genus Providencia; species Providencia sp. PROV032. The sequence continues at coordinate 17,552 of NZ_JAMPSX010000024.1, read as the reverse complement.
AACTGCTTAAGGCAGGGGTTCACCCAGCGGGTTTAGGGGCACGTGATACTTTACGTCTTGAAGCCGGTATGAACCTATATGGGCAAGATATGGATGAAACGATTTCGCCATTAGCTGCAAATATGGGATGGACGGTTGCTTGGAAACCTGAAGAGCGCCAGTTTATTGGCCGTGAAGCATTAGAAAAATTACGCGAACAAGGTACTGAAAAACTTGTCGGTATTGTGATGCGTGAAAAAGGTATACTGCGTGCAGGGCAAGTTGTCCGCTTTACTGATGAACTGGGGAAACTACAAGAAGGGGTGATAACCAGTGGCTCTTTCTCACCAACCCTAGGTTTTAGTATTGCGTTAGCACGTGTCCCGAACGGAATTCAAGATAAAGCGATTGTTGAGATCAGACAAAGAGAAATGCCAGTTGAAGTCGTTAAGCCAGGCTTTGTCCGTGAAGGAAACCGCTTAGTGTAAATTTGGGCAGATCGAATTAATAAATTTAAAAATTGAGAGGCTAGTGATGAGCAATACACCTAAAGAATTAATGTATACCCGTGAACATGAGTGGCTGCGTGACGAGGGAAATGGTGAGTATACAGTAGGTATCACCGAACATGCGCAAGAGACGTTGGGTGACATGGTGTTTGTAGATTTACCCGAAGTGGGGACTGCGGTAAGTGCAGGCGATGACGTTGCAGTCGTCGAATCAGTTAAAGCGGCATCTGATATTTACGCACCATTGAGTGGCGAAATTGTGGCAGTTAATAGCGAGTTGAATGACGCACCAGAGCTCGTGAATGAACAACCGTATCAAGAAGGTTGGATTTTCCGTATTAAGGCGTCGGATACCGCAGAGCTGGCGGATTTGATTGATGCGGCGGGGTATACGTCTATGATCGAAGCCGAAGAATAGTTTATTCGTCATATTTCATCTTGTGGCGGTGTTGGCTTCGCTCATTCGCCCTAGTCACATACTGGTGTATGCTCCTAGGGTCTCATTTGCTTGCCGCCTAGTCACAAGATGAACTATTTAGAGGATTGATAAAATCTAATTAGTTAGAAACAAGAAACAAGAAACAAGAAACAACTGCAATATCATTGATTTTAAGCGTTATCTCGCAAGTTCCGTAATAGCCGCCCTACAACTTATGCATAGCAGACAAAGGATGGGAACACAGATATGTCGATGTCACTGAGTCAATTAGAAAACCGTTCAGAATTCATTTCGCGCCACATAGGTTCATCAGAACAACAATTAAAAACCATGTTAGACACCGTGGGTGCAACGTCATTAGATGCTTTGATGGACAAAATTGTTCCCAAAGCCATTTTACTTGCTGAGCCGCCAAAAGTCGGTGGTGGTGCAACGGAGCAAGAAGCTTTAGCGGAATTAAAAGCGATAGCATCACTCAATAAGCGCTACAAAAGCTACATAGGTATGGGCTATGCACCTGCAGTGCTTCCGCCTGTTATCTTGCGCAATTTATTAGAAAACCCGGGTTGGTATACCGCTTATACGCCATACCAACCCGAGGTATCACAAGGTCGTTTAGAATCACTGCTGAATTTTCAACAGGTCACTATCGATCTTACGGGGCTAGATCTCGCATCTGCATCGTTATTGGATGAAGCAACTGCGGCAGCGGAAGCCATGGCGATGGCAAAACGGATCAGCAAACTGAAAGATGCAGAACGCTTCTTTGTTGCAGATGATGTTCATCCGCAAACTCTCGATGTTGTTCGCACACGTGCGGGCACCTTCGGTTTTGAAGTGATTGTCGATAGCGCAGAGAAAGTGTTGGAGCATGAAGGTGTTTTTGGTGTGCTACTTCAACAGGTCGGTACAACAGGTAACGTCCATGATTACAGTTCACTATTTGCTCAACTAAAAGAGCGCAAAATTGTCAGCTGCGTTGCTGCAGATATGATGGCTCTTGTGCTGTTAGCTGCTCCGGGTAAACAGGGCGCTGACATTGTATTCGGCTCAGCTCAACGTTTTGGTGTACCAATGGGCTACGGTGGCCCACATGCAGCATTCTTTGCTTGTCGTGATGAGTTCAAGCGGGCAATGCCGGGACGTCTGATAGGTGTTTCACGGGATGCGGCAGGCAACACCGCGCTGCGTATGGCGATGCAAACTCGTGAGCAACATATTCGTCGTGAAAAAGCGAACTCGAATATTTGTACATCCCAAGTGTTGTTAGCCAATATTGCCGCCATGTATGCGGTTTACCATGGGCCACAAGGGCTGAAAATGATCGCTGAGCGTATCCACCGTTTCAGTTCTATTTTCGCTAAAGCATTAGCAGACGCAGGGGTTTCGTTACGCCATAAAACTTGGTTTGACACGCTCTGCATTGAAGTGGCAGACAAAACAGCGGTGCTAGCACGTGCAGAGAAAGCTAAAGTGAATTTACGCACTGATATTCGTGGTGCAGTTGGTGTGACGTTTAGTGAAATCACGACTCGCCAAGATTTAAATGAATTATTTGCGGTGATCACAGGCATTGAAACTAAGTTGGATTTTGAAAAGCTCGACCAATCGGTTTCAGCGGCAGAGCAAGGGATCCCAAGCGCAATGTTACGTGATGATGAAATTTTAGCGCATCCAAACTTTCATCGTTACCATAGTGAAACCGAAATGATGCGCTATATGCATAGCTTAGAGCGCAAAGATTTAGCATTAAACCAAGCGATGATCCCACTGGGTTCTTGTACGATGAAGCTCAATGCGGCAGCGGAAATGATCCCAATTACGTGGCCTGAATTTGGCGAGCTACACCCATTCTGCCCACCTGAGCAGGCTCAAGGTTATCACCAAATGATAGAGCAGCTTTCTCATTGGTTAGTGCAATTGACCGGTTATGATGCGGTTTGTATGCAACCTAACTCAGGGGCTCAGGGGGAATATGCAGGTTTATTGGCTATTCGTCGCTATCATGAAAGTCGCAATGAAGGGGAACGAAATATTTGTTTGATCCCGGCCTCTGCTCACGGTACCAATCCAGCTTCTGCGCATATGGCGGGTATGGAAGTGGTGGTAGTGCGTTGTGATGATGAAGGTAATATCGATTTAGCTGATTTACGCGAAAAAGCTCAGCAACATAGTGAAGCACTTTCTTGCGTGATGGTAACTTACCCATCAACCCATGGGGTATATGAAGAAAGTATTCGTGAAGTGTGTGAAATTATTCACCAATATGGTGGTCAAGTATACCTTGACGGTGCAAATATGAATGCTCAGGTTGGGCTAACAACCCCAGGCTTTATTGGTGCGGATGTGTCTCACCTGAATTTACATAAAACATTCTGTATCCCTCATGGTGGCGGTGGTCCAGGCATGGGGCCTATTGGTGTGAAAAAACACTTGGCGCCGTTCGTACCGGGGCATTCTGTGGTTGAGCAAGAAATGTTAACCGACCAAGGTGCGGTATCTGCAGCGCCATTTGGTAGTGCATCAATTTTGCCAATTAGCTGGATGTACATTCGTATGATGGGCTCTTATGGTTTACGTAAAGCGAGCCAAGTGGCTATTTTGAACGCTAACTATATTGCTAAGCGCCTTTCTGGTCGTTATGACATTTTATATACAGGGCAAGACGGTTATGTGGCTCACGAATGTATTGTTGACTTGCGCCCAATTAAGAAAGACACCGGTATTAGTGAGCTCGATATTGCTAAGCGTTTAATTGATTATGGTTTCCATGCGCCAACCATGTCTTTCCCTGTCGCAGGCACTTTAATGATTGAGCCGACTGAGTCTGAAAGTATGACGGAAATTGACCGTTTTATTGATGCGATGTTAGCTATACGCGATGAAATTGACCAAGTAGTGAAAGGGCAGTGGACACTCGAAGATAACCCCCTCGTGAATTCGCCTCATGTGCAAACAGAGTTAGCCGGGGAGTGGCCACATCGTTATAGCCGTGAGCTTGCCGTGTTCCCTACAGCACAAACCAAAGCAAATAAATACTGGCCAGCGGTTAAACGCCTCGATGATGTGTATGGTGACCGCCATTTACACTGCTCGTGCGTACCGATTGAAGATTATATGTAGGAATGAATCACGCTTTTCATTAAATAGTGTGAATTAAATGTTTTTAGGCTTGATTTCAGTAGGTTACTGAAATCAAGCCTTTATTATGGGTGTTTCTAGCCCGAATATTGTGAAATACCCGTGTAATTTTTACCTTGATAGAGTTTTTCCACTCCGCCTGTTTCCATGACGACTTGGTAAACCCCCCCATTAAGGTCGGCGACATACATCAGTTGTGCTGGTTTATCATATGTGAGCCCAATCGCCTCTTTAAAACCACGGCTTATTACTTTGTAATGGCTCAATCCATCAGCAGCAATAGTGGCACAATTTAAGCTATTACCATCGGGCTCAGCACCTCTATCTGTCCAATATAAAATATGGGCTTCTTCATCAAGCAATAAATCAATAGGTTCGGGTAGGTTTTGAAGGAGCAATTGAATATCAGTGCGTTGATTGGCTGATTGCTGGGTTTTAGGTGTTAATGGCGCCCTAAAAATACGGCCTAAATTGCCTTTAGCGGTGCCTTTTTGTGTCCAATAGAGCCAGTTATTTGCAACATCAACAGTAATACCAACGCACTGGTCTAATATATCTACGTTATTGTGTTTATCTCGAGGCCTTGCTACATGGATTAATAAATCAGAGCCATCGACATGACATGAGGAAACCATACCGCCTTCGCGGTCACACCAATATAATCGTTGATTGACTAAATCAAGATGCAATTGTTTTGGTGTTCTTATTTTCCCATTGCCTAATAGCATTTTTCTGCCAGTACCATCAAAATTTATCACATTGATGGAGCCATCGTCAGCATCATAATCATCCCCCATATTGCTCCAATAAATTAATCGATTAGTAGGGTCAATGGCAATGCCGTCAGGAGTTCCACCGAGCCCTTCGATAATTGGGGTTGTTTGATGTGTTGATTTATTGAATTGAATGATTGCGGGAGAATGGACATCTAGTAGTAAAAGGTAAGGGGTTGAATATTCATTGAATTTTTGCATTTTAAACCTCTTAGGCAAATGTTCAATGATAAAGATAGGAGTGATATTAATAATTAGCAAGTTATTAATATTGATATTTCTTTATTAGTCGAGATTAATAATTATATATAGAATATAAAGTAGTTTATTATTTAAATTAAAATAATGAATTAGTGAAAAGCATATCTTGTCACAGACAATATAAATTAGATGAGTGTAATACGTTAAATAAAGCGGCTTTTCAGCCGCTTTTGGCGAAAATTACAACAACCAACCTTTTTTTTGAGCGAGTTCTAACTGTAATTTTAACTGCTGATAAAACTCAGGCAGAATTTGTTCGATATAATCACACTTACTGAGTACTTGCTCAAGGCGGATATTATTTTCAACCCAACTTTGTCCTTGATTGTGCAAGTTCATTAGCATTGGCATCGCTCGGTCAATGGCATTTGCATAGACAGACTCTGGTGTTTCTAATGCATCGTATTCATTCCACAACGCTAAAAGGGTTTCAGCTTGTGGGCTAGGCAACAAGTTAAAGATACGGTTAGCGGCTTTAACTTCTTCTTCATGAATCGCATCACGAGCTGCATTATCAAAGACCAATACATCACCTGCGTCAATTTCAACAATGTCATGCACAAGGGCAAGCTTTATCGCATGTTCGATATTAATGCCTTGTACATAAGGTGCAAAACTCATTGCTGCAACCGCAAATTGCCAACTATGCTCTGCGGTGTTTTCTTGGCGTTCACGGTTCAATAACTTATTTTTACGATAAACGCTTTTGAGTTTATCTAATTCCATTAAAAATTGGACGACTTCGGTAAAAGCCCCAAAATTAACCACCTCTACGGGCTTGCTACCTAATGCAGATGACATAAAAACTCCAATTAATTCTCTTCTAATGAATAAGGTAGTGGCACGATGGTTAGATGACTTTGCTCATCACCCATAACACGGAAAACGCTATCGGCTTCCATGTCATTATTCATAATGACCTGTACATAAATTTCGCCACTACCTAAACGGATAGCGGCCAAAACAGTTCCCGTGCGGCGCCATTTATCACCAAGCTGCCATTCCACACCTTCACCAATGACAGGAATGGAGGTGCCAGTGCCTTTTAAGGTATACATCGCGCGTTTATTTGCACCACGGAATTTTGCTCGTGCAACCATTTCTTGCCCGGTATAACAGCCTTTTTTAAAGCTAATACCATGAGGTAGAGCTTGTAAATTAGTGGCTTGAGGTAAATGTTGGGCACTATTTGCTTGATCGATAACCGCAAAACCGGCTTCGATATCAAGGGCTAACCATTGTTCATCGTTGACCTGAATAGCACCTAAGCTTTGGGCCATTTTTTGTGCGGTTTCTTCGTTGGTGATCACTAAAAAACGCTCGGTGGGTAATGCAAAATGCAATATTGTGGAAGCGCCGTCGGTAACGACCTGATTTTGATCGTCAGGCAATGCAGTAAATAATGTGGCTAGCGCTTCTCTAGCGCCTTGACCTGCCACTCCCATTAATTTAAGGTCCGATTTTTTTTCAAAGGTAACCTTTGAGAAAACCGCATATTTTTTCAGTTCGGCGAGTTGTGAGTCGGCAACACTGGTTCTTAATAAATAGGAATAGCCATCTAAATGATGGAATAGGCGGAGGTCGCTCCACATCTTACCTTTAGGATCACAATGTGCTGTTAATGCATGTGATTGTTTAAGTGTGGCGATATCTGCGGTTACTTGGCCTTGCAGGTATTTCTCTGCATCAGCGCCGTGGATATGAATAAGTTCCCAGTTTTCCAGTGAAATCAAAACGAGTGGTAAAGACTGAGATCCGAGAGGGAATTGCTGTGTACTATCAATTTGGTTAGTCATGATTTCACCTGTTGTTCTTTGATAGATAAAGGTGCCTAATGGTAAAATAGCTAGATAACATTGCAAGTAGTTATTATGATGAACCTGTATTATCTAATAGTTTTTTATCATCTGTTTGTAGAAAAACGGTATTTTACTACTAAAATTACAACAATGTTGTCTATGACATGTTTTCTTGGCGGATAATCTGTTAGAGTATGGAAAATAATCAATCTAATCAGTTAACTGCAAAAAGGCCGTAGTGGAATGGATATTGAGAACAAAGCACGAATTCATTGGGCATGCCGCCGTGGTATGCGTGAATTAGATATTTCAATCATGCCGTTTTTTGAGTATGAATATGATGACCTGACAACGCATGATAAGCAGGTATTTGTCCGTTTATTAGAATGTGCGGACCCTGATTTATTCAATTGGTTAATGAATCACGGTCGCCCAGATGATGACGAACTTTTTCGTATGATTAAACTGATTCAGGAAAAAAATAAAAATCGTGGTCCTGTGGAAATCTAATCTCTCCATTTCATGGAAAACTCAACTGTTCTCAACCTGTGTTCATGGGGTTGTTGGGATGGTTTTGCTATTGACACCATGGTCTCCTGAGAACTCAATGATATGGCTACCACTATTAGTGGTTGTGGTTGCGAGTTGGGCTAAGAGTCAAAAAACGATAAGTAAAATAAAGGGTGTTGCTGTACTGGTTAATGGCAATAAGGTGCAATGGAAGAAAAACGAGTGGAGAATACTAAAAGCGCCTTGGCTTAGCCGTTATGGGACATTGCTGACACTAGAAGCTTTGCAGGGTAAACCGCAAAAGGTTTATTTGTGGGTAGCGAAGGACGCCCTGTCAGAAGATAATTGGCGTAATTTAAACCAGTTATTGCTGCAATATCCTGATATCTAGGCTACCAAGATCACCGGCGATAAACCGCATGGGTAGCCTAAGCGTATGTAGATAACCCTCACTTTGGGTTATCAATCATCCAGTCAATATAAGCTTGCATCAACTTGCATTATAACAACGCTTCGATTTCCTGAAAAATCTGTACACACCACTGTGCAATGCGCTCATCGGTTTGTTCAAACTGGTGGACTTCATCTAATGCAAGGCCAACAAACATATCACCGGTATCATTGAGTGGTTTAGGGCTATCAAAGGTATAGCCTTCGGTTGGCCAGAAGCCAACAAATTTAGCACCAGTTGGTTTCAGTTGGTGATAGAGCATTCCTAGGGCATCAAGGAACCACTCGCCATAATCTATTTGGTCACCCAAACCATACATAGCAATGATTTTATTTGCTAAGTCAAGATTGGGAAGCGTTTCCCAAATTTCAAGCCAATCTTCCTGTATTTCACCAAAATCCCATGTAGGTATTCCCAAAATAAGAACATCATACTGTTCCATTTCTGTAGGCGGTGTATCGTTAACGTTATGAAGTGTGACTAAATCATCGCCGAGAATATCACGTATTTTTTCTGCAACCATTTCGGTATAACAGGTACTAGAACCGTAAAAAAGACCTATTTTCATATATTTTATTACTATGTCCAGCTATGGTTTTCATCACAAGAGATGTATTGTAACAGAAGCAGCCACATTCAGGCATAATAGAATCGTGTGGTATTATCTAAAGGAAGCTTATTTGTCGTGGAAACAAAACAACTTAATCCATTAATTGAACAATTTCTTGATACAATTTGGCTTGAACAAGATCTTGCCGAAAATACATTGGCTTCTTATCGTAATGACCTTCAACTATTAGATAAATGGCTTGATGCACATCAGTTGCATTTAGAAAATGTTCAATCAATTGACCTACAATCTTTTTTTGCTGAACGCATTGATTGTGGATATAAAGCAACCAGTTCGGCACGTTTATTAAGTGCGATGCGTCGACTCTTTCAATATTTGTACCGGGAAAAAATCCGTTTGGATGACCCTTCAGCGGTGATTGCTGCCCCAAAAATTCCGCAGCGTTTGCCCAAAGATTTAAGTGAAAAGCAAGTTGAGGATTTATTAAATGCTCCTGCGACTGAAGATGCTTTAGAGTTACGTGATAAAGCCATGTTGGAAGTGCTATATGCATGTGGTTTGCGTGTTTCTGAATTAATCGGATTAACGTTTTCAGATATTAGTTTGCGGCAGGGGGTTATTCGTGTTGTCGGTAAAGGCGATAAAGAAAGATTGATTCCCTTGGGGGAAGAGGCAATATATTGGCTAGAGAAATATATTGATGAAGGCCGCCCAGATTTATTAAATGGCAAAACGAGCGATATTCTATTCCCGAGTAAGCGTGGCACGAAAATGACTCGGCAAACGTTTTGGCACCGAATAAAATATTACGCAGTACTTGCTCATATTGATAGCGAGCTACTCTCACCGCATGTTCTTAGACACGCATTTGCAACCCATTTACTCAATCATGGGGCGGATCTACGCGTGGTACAAATGTTGTTGGGTCATAGTGATCTATCAACCACACAAATTTATACTCATGTAGCGACTGAACGGTTACGAGTATTACATGAGCAGCATCATCCAAGGGGGTGATGCATGATTAAAGGACTATTTATGAAACGCAAATTGATATTATTGGCTGCGGCATGTATTGCAACGTTGACTTCCTCAGTCTATGGAGCAACGGAAGAAAAAGTTATTCGTGATACGTTGGAAAAATACAACATGGTTGTTGAAGTGATTAAACCTTCACCTATTGTTGGGCTGAATGTTGTTGAAACATCAACCGGTGTCGTATACATCACTGATGACGGCAAATATTTATTGCAAGGGCCAATTTATGATATGAGCGGTAAAACCCCGGTTAATATCAGTAATCAGCCATTAATGAAAAAAGTAGAAGCGCTCAAAGATGAAATGATTGTTTTTAAAGCGCCGCAGGAAAAGCATGTTGTGACCGTTTTTACCGATATTAGCTGTGGTTACTGTAAAAAATTACATGAATCTGTTGGTGAACTAAATAGCCAAGGTGTCACGGTGCGTTATCTTGCATATCCACGTCAAGGTGCGGACAGCGATGTAGGGAAAAAAATGGCGTCTATCTGGTGTAATGGCCTACCACAAAAAGCGCTAACTCAAGCGTTTAAAGGTGAGGAAATTGCCATGATTGAAGATTGCAAACTTGACCTAAGCAAACATATGAGTGTGGGTAATTTATTTAAAGTGACGGGAACACCAGCAATCATCCTACCGGATGGGCAATTACTACCTGGCTACATGAAACCGGATGCCCTTGTTCAATTACTCAACGAAAAATAGTTAATTATTGTGAATGTAGAAACACTCTTACAACAAAGGCAGCAGCAAAGTTCTGCTGCTCAACTTCCTGGCTTGCCTGAACTATTACAACGGATTTACCAACACCGAGGCGTCACCGATATCACTCAATTAGAGCGTAAAGCAGCCAATTTATTGGATTATCGGACATTATCGGGTATTGATAAGGCATTACCGCTACTTTATCGTGCTTTAAATGAACATGAGGCTATCACCATTGTTGGGGATTTTGATGCGGACGGAGCAACCAGTACTGCGTTAGCTATTCGAGCCTTAAAATCAATGGGATATCGGAATATCAATTATATCGTTCCGAACCGCTTTGAAAATGGTTATGGTTTAACACCTTTGGTGGTTGAAGAGGCGCGTAACCAAGGAACGAATCTTATTATTACCGTTGATAATGGCATTTCATCCCATGAAGGCGTTGAAGCCGCTAGCCACTATGGAATAAATGTCATTATTACAGATCACCATCTGCCGGGGGAAACGTTGCCTGCTGCGGATGCGATAATCAACCCGAACTTAAATGAATGTAGCTTTGCCTCTAAATCATTAGCGGGAGTTGGTGTTACATTTTATTTAATGTCGGCATTACGTGCGTATTTACGTCAGCAAGGGTGGTTTGTGCAACAAGGCGTGGCAGAGCCTAATTTAGCCGAGTACCTTGATTTAGTTGCGCTGGGAACGGTCGCAGACGTAGTTCCTCTGGATGTAAATAACCGTATTTTAGTTCACCAAGGGCTTAATCGGGTTAGAGCAGGGCGTTGTTGCGCGGGTATTAAAGCCCTCGTTGAGGTTTCCAAGCGGGATTTATCCAGGTTAGTGGCAAATGATTTCGGTTTTGCACTTGGCCCTAGGTTAAATGCAGCAGGTAGATTAGATGATATGTCAGTGAGCATTGAATTATTACTGACTGACGATATGGCCTATGCGCGGGAACTGGCAAATGAGTTGGATGGGCTAAATCAAACTCGCCGTGAGATTGAAGCGGGTATGCAGCAAGAAGCTCTCGTGTTTTTTAATCAATTCGAATACGGTGAAAACCAGCTGCCAAATGGCCTAGCCATTTACCATCCCGAGTGGCATCAAGGCGTTGTAGGGATATTGGCTTCTAGGATCAAAGAACAATACCATCGTCCGGTTATTGCATTTGCTCCTGCGGGTGATGGCTTATTAAAAGGTTCAGGGCGCTCCATTCAAGGGGTACACATGCGCGATGCACTTGAACGCTTGAATACCTTACAACCGGGGTTAATGCAAAAGTTTGGTGGTCATGCGATGGCAGCAGGCTTGACGCTTGAAGTGGATAAATTTGATGCTTTTAAACATCACTTTGAGCTATTGATGGGAGAACTTATTCAGCCTGAACAACTTGCTGGAGTGATATGGAGTGATGGTGAGCTTTCTCGCAATGAATTTTGTTTAGAAACCGCGGAACTTATTCGAGAGAGTGGCCCTTGGGGACAATCATTCCCTGAGCCAGTATTTGATGGTGAATTCCAATTATTACAGCAAAGGCTAGTGGGTGAGCGTCATCTAAAACTCATGTTAGAGCCAGTGAATGGCGGCCCAATGTTAGATGCCATCATGTTTAATATTGATGTTCGTCGCTGGCCAGATAACAGTATCAAAAAAGCTAAAATTGCTTTTAAGTTGGATGTGAATGAGTATCGTGGGCAAAAGAATGTGCAGCTAATGGTTGAACATATTTGGCCTGATTAAACGGGTAACTAACACACTGAATAACGATGAAATAGCGTTTGATGGCGCTATAAACATGAGATAAATTCCGCTATACTAAACGGTTTGTGAATAAAAAATTATTTTTGACTAACCATAAGATATTGAAAAATGACGTTTGAAATAAACCCAGTAAAAAGTAAGATTCAGGACCTGTCTGAGCGGACAGTGGTTCTGAGGGGGTATCTTTGACTATGATGCCAAGAAGGAACGCTTAGAAGAAGTCAATGCTGAGCTTGAACAGCCTGATGTTTGGAATGAACCCGAAAGAGCGCAAGCCCTTGGTAAAGAACGTTCATCGCTTGAAGCGATTGTTGAAACGATTGACCAGATGACGCAAGGTCTTGAAGATGTTGAAGGTTTATTAGAACTTGCAGTTGAAGCTGACGATGAAGATACATTCAATGAAGCAGAAGCTGAGTTAGAGCAATTACAGGGCAAATTAGAGCAACTTGAATTTCGTCGTATGTTCTCAGGCGAATACGATAGTGCAGACTGCTATATTGACTTACAAGCGGGTTCTGGCGGTACTGAAGCGCAAGATTGGGCGAGTATGTTATTGCGCATGTACTTGCGTTGGGCTGAGTCAAAGGGCTTTAAAACCGAGATTATCGAAGAGTCTGATGGTGATGTTGCTGGGCTAAAATCGGCAACGGTCAAAATTATTGGTGACTATGCCTACGGGTGGCTAAGAACGGAAACAGGCGTTCATCGCTTAGTCCGTAAGAGTCCATTTGACTCAGGCGGGCGTCGTCATACTTCTTTTAGTTCTGCGTTTATTTATCCTGAAGTTGATGATGATATTGATATCGACATCAATCCAGCGGATTTACGTATTGATGTATACCGTGCTTCTGGTGCTGGTGGTCAGCACGTTAACAAAACGGAATCAGCGGTACGTATCACACATATTCCAACCAATATTGTGACGCAATGCCAGAATGACCGTTCGCAGCATAAAAACAAAGACCAAGCGATGCGCCAGTTAAAAGCGAAGCTATACGAACTGGAAATGCAAAAGAAAAATGCAGACAAGCAAGCGATGGAAGAGAACAAATCTGATATTGGCTGGGGAAGCCAGATTCGTTCTTATGTCCTTGATGATGCAAGAATTAAAGATTTACGTACTGGTGTGGAAACGCGTAACACGCAAGCCGTACTGGATGGTGATTTGGATAAATTCATTGAAGCTAGCTTAAAAGCTGGCCTGTGAGGAAAAAATGTCTCAGGAACAACAAGGTGTTGAACAAGCACCTGATTTGAATAACGAACTTAAAGCCCGTAAAGAAAAGTTAGCGGCACTGCGTGAAAAAGGGATTCCATTTCCAAATGATTTTCGTCGTGAAGATATTTCCGATAAAATTCATGCGCAATATGATGATAAAACATCCGAAGAGCTTGAAGACCTAAATATTGAAGTGTCGATTGCTGGCCGTATGATGACTCGTCGCATCATGGGTAAAGCATCATTCGCAACGTTACAAGATGTTGGCGGGCGTATTCAGATTTATGTTTCCCGTGATGATTTAGCGGAAGGCATCTATAACGAACAATTTAAAAAATGGGATTTAGGCGATATTTTAGGCGCGAAAGGCCGTTTATTTAAAACCAAAACAGGTGAGTTGACCGTTCATTGTCATGAAGTTCGTTTATTGACTAAAGCATTGCGCCCATTACCTGACAAATTCCACGGTTTATCAGACCAAGAAACACGTTACCGTCAGCGCTACCTTGACTTAATCGCGAATGATGAATCTCGTCATACTTTTATTGTTCGCTCCAAGATCCTCGCTGAAGTGCGTAATTTTATGGTTGGTTACGGTTTCATGGAAGTCGAAACCCCAATGATGCAAGTCATTCCAGGTGGTGCTTCTGCGCGTCCATTTGTGACTCACCATAATGCATTAGATATCGATATGTACTTGCGTATTGCGCCTGAGTTGTACTTGAAGCGTTTAGTTGTTGGTGGTTTCGAACGTGTGTTTGAAATCAACCGTAACTTCCGTAACGAAGGCTTATCTCCACGTCATAACCCAGAATTCACCATGATGGAACTGTATATGGCGTATGCGGATTATCGTGATCTGATCAAGCTAACAGAAGATTTATTCCGTACATTGACACAAAATGTTTTAGGTAACACGGTTGTTCAGTATGGTGAGCAAGAGTTTGATTTTGGTAAGCCATTTACCAAACTCACAATGAAAGAGGCAATTTGCAAATATCGTCCTGAAACTAACGTTGCTGATTTGGACGATATGGATAAAGCAGTGGCTATTGCTCAATCAATTGGTATCAAAATTGAGAAAAGCTGGGGGCTTGGCCGCATTCAGTGTGAAATCTTTGAAGAAGTTGCAGAGAGCCACTTAATTCAACCGACATTCATCACTGAATATCCTGCTGAAGTTTCACCATTAGCGCGTCGCAATGATGATAATCCATTCATTACTGACCGTTTTGAATTCTTCATTGGTGGCCGGGAAATTGGTAACGGTTTCTCGGAATTAAACGATGCAGAAGACCAAGCTGAACGTTTTGCAGAGCAAGTTCGTCAAAAAGACGAAGGCGATGACGAAGCAATGTTCTATGATGAAGACTATGTTACTGCATTAGAACATGGTTTGCCGCCAACAGCTGGTTTAGGTATTGGTATTGACCGAATGGTGATGTTATTCACTAATAGTCATACTATTCGAGATGTTATTTTATTCCCTGCTTTACGTCCTAGCAAAGCTTAAATGCGAGTATGCCCGGTTAATATCGGGCATACATTAACATTTATAAGCTATCCACATTGACTCTTCTTATGCTTTATTCAATCAGTTTATTTTAGTTATAAGATAAAACACTCTTTACTAGACGCTAAATGAGTAAGCTAAAATAAAATCACTGAAAAGTGCTTTTTTAGTGATTATGGCTATGTAATCACTAAATTTTTATTAAAAATAAATTTGAGTTACGAATCGTATCAATTTAATATAAGTAATTCTGACAGATAACTGCTATGCTTTATTACGTAGTTTAATATCGATAAATACGTATTTTGATAAAAATTTGATTCTATTTATAATTTTTAATTATTGTTAGCTTGTAAAATTGAATTAAGCAGGTTACCCATATTTAGTCCTGATAATGCATGTTGCCATATCAGCGGTTTAAAATGTGTCAGCGGCATGATAAATGAAAATATAAGATTGTTTTTTTTGTGAGTGAATATTTTATTTGTTAACAATTGTTACTGACGGTAGACCTAAAATAAGAGTGTGCATGGAAAGTATTGAGTTGCTAAAAAGTTTATCGAGTAGCCCGATCGTTCCCTGACATAAAATAATAAAAAATGACGGCAAAGGTGTAGAATTATCCTTTTATAAGGGCGGCGAGTAGGGATCAGCTCATAAAATTAATGAAAATGTAGCAATAAAATAATTTTAAAACTAAAGTTAAGTTAATCTAAATTTATGAGATGACTCTATTTCTACATTCGGGCTTATAGAAAATAGCTAGTTTTTAGCTTACACTAGGTTTTTTGGACATCATTATAATAGCGAAGAAAAGTGCTGGTAAGGTAACCATATGTTTTTAAAAAATAAATTTTATGTTGCATCTTTGCTTATAGCAGGTACAGCCCTTCTTTCAGGTTGTACATTTGGCTCAGACACATACAATACAGCAACACCGAATACTCCAAGTAAACAGGTAGTCAATACAAGTACCGATCAACCGGTCACACAACCGACTGCTGATACCAATTCAGGTCAAGTTGATAACACATACCCTGAATCTCAAAAAGTATTAAACAGCGCTATCAACCGTACACCAATTGCTTCGACAGCCTATGGTGAAACAGGGGGCGACCAGCAAACATTTGCTCATTTAAATACGTGTGTTAAAGAACTCAATGCACTCAAAACACTCTCACCTAAAGATTACAATCGCTTAGTAGGTTCATTTAAAGAGGTTAGCGAAATCAACCGTCTATATCGACAAGTTGAGGGGACGGCTAGCCCTGACACGATTGAATTATTACAAATGGCGATAGAATCTAAAACTAAAGTATTGTGTGCAAAAGTTCGTTATAACTCAGTATTGTCTACCGAATCAACATTGAAGAAAATTAGTGGATTATGAGAATAAACCTTAGGCTTTGTGTGTCACTGGCACTTGTTACGACGTTTTTTAGTCATGCTCCAAAAGCAGAGCGCTTTAACAATGTAATTGATGATTTTGATACTTACCTTCAAATGGAAAAAGAAGGCAAAGTACAAGAACAAAAGCAACAATTGCCAGTTAATACACAAAACCAGGGTTATGATATCTTTTCTTCGCTATCTACTGTTCCTGCTCCAAAAGAGAAACAAAAATCTGCGGCTGCGAACAAAGGAACGAAAGGCAAAGCTACAGGGAAGAATAAATCTGCTGCGGCATCAACGAAGAAAGTCGATGTCGCGAAGGCGGAGCCTGCTGAACCGGAAAAAACGACTTTTTCTGAAGTGTGTGCGGTGACGACAGAAAATGGGGCATCCCCTATTTTATTGTCGTCTTACCCTTATTTCTTCCAAAGCAATCAATGGGATCCTGCTTATCTAGCCAAAGATTTTGCAAAATATCAATTGGTTCTTGACCCACTCGGCTTATATGCATCTAAATTTGCCAAGCCAGCAGGTATTAATACCTCTGCTTATCTTGAGCAATTGGCGCAATTAATTGAACGTCAGCAATTAGCACATCTATATAAGTTTGGTATTGCTCAAGGTGTAGGCCAACTTATTGCCTATAATCATTTGCTCAATGATGAACAACTCGTTTCTGAACTCATTAACCATAATAAGAGTATCGCGCAATTAACGCATACAATTACGGAAAAACAATTTGAGATTGATAAATTAAATGATGAAGTTCTGAAAAGCAAAGAGCAAATTGCGCAATTACAGGCAGTTGTCAATTCATCAGATGACCAATCTTTAATTGACTCATTAAAGACTAAATTGGCGGATGCTCAAAAAACAATTGAGCAAAAGCAAAATAGTCTTGATCAATTGAGTCAAGAAAATCAGCAAACCCAAGAAACGATTGCTCAACTTGAAAAACAATTAAATGAAAGTGTCGTTGAACAAGCCCAACTTAAACAGCAACTAGCAGATAAAGAACAGCAATTTGCGGCTGCAAATTTGAAAATTGAGCAACTCACTGCGGATATTGCAAAATTAGAGGTGGAATCTAAAAACCAACTGCAAGTTGCGGGTAACGCTGATGAGCAGATGAAATCAGTGACAGCTGAACTTCTACAGCAAAAAGAACTGTTGAAACAGAAAGAAAATGAATTAGCGACCGTTAAAAGTGAAAAAGATGGTGTTGCATCCTCTTTGGCCGCCCAGCAAGAAAAAAGTAAATTATTAGAGTTACAAAACCAGCAATTACAAACTCAGCTGGTAGAAAAAGAACGATTAGCAGAAAAA
This sequence comes from Providencia sp. PROV032, assembly GCF_028484875.1. Classification (NCBI taxonomy): domain Bacteria; kingdom Pseudomonadati; phylum Pseudomonadota; class Gammaproteobacteria; order Enterobacterales; family Morganellaceae; genus Providencia; species Providencia sp. PROV032. The sequence continues at coordinate 159 of NZ_JAMPSX010000024.1, read as the reverse complement.
ATTCAAGTTTCTCTGGCGAAAAAAACGGAACAAGCAGAGCAACAAGTTGCTTTAGAAAACGCGTTAAAAGCCGAGCTGGCTGAGGCGAAAAAACAGTTAGCCGAGCACCAAACGGCGCAAAATGCGTTGTCCAAACAGTTTGCGAACAGTGAAAAACAA
>NZ_JAMPSX010000023.1:0-53128 GCF_028484875.1 Providencia sp. PROV032 | reverse complement strand
CGAAAAACAGCAGGCAGACTTGCAGGCGAAACTCCTTCAACAAGAGCAAAATTACACCACGGCACAGGCGCAGCTGAAGCAAGCGAATGCGGATTTACAAAAGTTAAAAAATGAAGTTGAAACGAAAACTGCTTTAATGAATCAAGCGAGCGATCAGCAAGTGAAAGCGCTGACCGCCGATTTAAATAAACAACTCGCCTTGTTGAAGCAAAAAGAAGACGGGTTGAAGAAAGCGCAAGCGGAAAGCCAAACCACTCGCGAAGCCTTAGCAAAACAGCAAGCTGATGCAAAAGCACTAGCGGAGAAAAACCAGCAACTGACCGCCGAGCTGCAACAAAAAGCGCAGCAAGCAGACAAAATTCAAGCTTCTTTAGTTGAGCAAACGGCCAAGTTAGCACAAAAAATTACGTTAGAGTCAGAATTAGCAATAGCAAAAAAACAGTTGGCTGAGCAGCAAGCAGTACAAAATACATTATCTAAACAATATGCTGAGAGCCAAAAGCAACAAGAACAATTACAAACAAACTTAAAACAAAATGAACAGAATTTTGTTGATGCTCAAAAACAATTACAACAAGCTAATGCGGATCTGCTGAAGTTGCAAAAAGAGGTTGAAAAACAAACTGCGTTAATAGGGCAAGCAAGTGACAAGCAAGTTAAAGAGTTAACGACCGACTTAAATAAACAAATTGCATTATTGAAACAGAAAGAAGCCGCTTTAGCTAAGTTGGAATCTGAGAAAAAATCAATTAATGATGCACTGACTGCCCAGGAAAATGAGAAGAAAAAACTTGAGCAGCAAAACCAGCAATTTGTTAAACAGACTAAGTCCCAAGAAGACAAAATTAGTAAACTTGAAAGCGATATTGCGGCTAAAACAAAGAAACAGTCTGAGATTGAGCAAAAGCTGGCAGAGACGAATAAACTCCTTGGTGATTTAAAAACCAATTCTCAAAAAGAGTTGGCATCAGCACAAGAGAAGTTGAAAAAATTACAAACAGAGCTAGATTCGCGTAAATCCATTTCGAGTGATGAAGCTTTAAAATCACAAATTATGGAATTAAACCGATTGATAACTCAGTTACAAGATGAAAATGATGCATTAAAAGCGAGAAGTGGTACAAAACCGAATACTGGCTTGGCAGGGCGAGTTCCACCTAGCAAAGATGCAAAAGCGATTGCTGCAGAAAATGCGAAGAAAAACCAAAAAATTATTGAGCAAATCACCGCTCAAAAATACAGTAAGCTCGATAGCAACACTTACTATAAAATCATTCAAGCAGGTTCTCCTATAAAAGATGTTAAAAATAAAGACGTGACTTTTATTATGAGAGAACAATTAACGGATGGTAAGGTTACGGTATTGTACACCGATCAAAACCCGGTCACATTACCTTATAGTCAGCTACCGACGCCATTAAATTCCTTTGTAGAACGAGCAGGGGAAGGAGGGATGGTTAAAGTCTATATTAAACCGGAAGGTGGCTATGGCGTTGACGGCATACCAGGTGAAGTACCACCAAATTCCATGTCAATTATTGATTTAAAAATAATTAAAGCAAAATAATATAGCTTTTATCTGGGTTTCTCTTAAAGGTAATTTGTCACTGAAAGGCGAATTACCTTTTTTTGTGTTATAGCAACCCGAATGGATTATAGAAATTTAAGACGTCTAAAAAGTGAATATGGCTGTGTAATGGAAGAGACTGAACTTGCCTTTCTGCCAGATTATAGTTAAAGCTTAAATTTCTATAACTGACAGGGCATGAGTTCGAAAATTACTGAGCGGTTAAGCGGCTATTCTTGATCTGCTCGGCGTATATCCAAATCGTTTGCGATAAGTTTGGGTGAAGTAAGATTGACTGGAAAAGCCTGCTTCCATTGAAACTTCGACAATGCTCATTGTCGTGTTAACTAATAACTGGTGTGCATACATAATACGTTTTTCACTAATCCATGAGCGTGGTGAAGTTGAATAGACGGTATTGAACAGTTCTTTAAATGTTGTTAACCCCATGCCAAAAGTACGAGCAAATTCACTTAACTTCCATTCTTTAAGGTAATTGTTTTCCATAAATAGCTGCAATCGTTCGACTTGGCGACTACTCAGCTGCCTAAAATTAGATAATAATAAAGCCCCTTGTTCGCTGTAGCTAAGTAATAATAATAATTCGCTTACTCGAAGTGTGAAGATGACGTCAGGGTATTCATTATTGATAAATGCATTTAAGCTCGCTTTGATTTCGTTAATGATAGGAGATGAATTAAATTTAATTACATCACAGGGTAAGCCTTCATTACGGTCTATTTCACTTAACTCTGCACCATGATTGGAAATAAAGTTACGCAAAAAATCATCACTTAAGGGAACCCAAAGTAATTTGCAATCTTTAGTTTCACTGAGTTGTAAGGAGTAAGCCCCTTGCTTGTGATATAAAATATCACCTTCATTTAAACGTTGTGAGTTGGCTGGGGTTTCTAGTAACACAGAGCCTTGTTCTATGATCAAAAGCCCTTTGGTTTCTAAGTCGATAATGTTATGGGTTGCGAGGTTATTAATGTTTATCTGTTTAATTACGCATTGATTCGATGAGTTTATTACTTGCATGACGATACCTTCATTAATTGTATTTCAAATATAACTTCAAAATAAAATATTCAACAATTTCCATCTGGCAATATAAAGCATTGGTGTTATTAGTATGTTTGAAATTATATAAATCGATTAATTTTGTGTCACATTGTAATTCTAAATATAAATAAATGTTTCCAAATATACTTTTACCGATCTTTTTGTGTTTATAGCTCGGAATTAATTGTGTTTAAAATAACTGGTTTGGTGTTTTATTTTGTTTGAGTTTGTTATTTCAGATTATTAACCTATAATAGTAAAATTAGTCGGATGTTAATATGTTATCGTTTTTTACGCGTAACAGGCGTTTTTTTTCTACTTTTTGCTCATTTATCATTTTTAGTATGGTAATGTGAATTTTAGCTATGAGAATGATGATATTAACATTCGTTAAAATTAACACTGATAAATTTATCTTATATAATAAATGATTGTTAACTTGAGTTATTTGTTTTATGTATCTTGACGATAATATAATTTTATCAAAAAGGGGCTTTATGGCGGGTTTATTGCGACAGGTGTCTCATTTTAACAACGATAGGTTTTTGCAATTGCTCTGATAGGTATTTCAAATATGCATTTTTATGCATAATTTCATTTGTTATTACTTTTTCAATCGTCATTATTCAATCTTTCTATACCTTATTTTTCTCCTTTTGCTGTATTTTGCTTGAAGCTTCAAATAGAAGGTACCAATTTGCGCTAGAGTTTCACTTATCATGACCTATGCTTTTAGCTGTTCGCTTATTAACTTTGGCTGGTAAGTCAGGAACGGGTTTACGGTCATCAAGTAAGTGCCGTATAGCAAGTATTGGGTGATGGATTAGCATCTTAGGGCCAGCCCAACGCATAACGAGCTTCATCTGTTCTCGCATTTTGGGTTGATAACAATGGATTGGACATTGTTTACAAGCTGGTTTTTCTTCCCCATATCGGCATTTTTCTAACCTATTAATGGCATAGGAAAATAATTCTTGATAGAAATTAGGAGATTCTATGGGAACAGGGTGGGCTTTTTCATAGATTTTTATCATTTTTTCAATCGTTTTAATTTCACGATTAATACGTTTACCAACCATAATAAGTCTCTATAAAAAATAAACATACATTTAATATACAACTTTATGTAAGGATAGCTAGCTAATGACAATGTATTCTTACTTTTATTGATGGAGCTCAATAAAACAGAGGGTAAAAATTACCCTCTTTTATTAGCGTGAAACACGATACTTAGCTAATATTAAATGAATAATAAAATATTTTCATTTTTCAATTGGTTAGCTAGTTTTATTTTCACTATGCAAGAAAAACAACGCATGTTGTTATCGTGATAATTTATTGACTCGAGAGCATTATTTTTTGCATTTCATCTTTAAGATGTAATTTTTCTTTTTTTAGCTTAGCGACATGCTCATTGTAACCAGCTCCAGAAGGGCCTTCTAATTTACTGATTTCTTTGTCGAGTTGATGATGCTTTTCATAAAGAGTTTGAAAACGGGGATGCGTAGAGATTAATTTTGAAACTAAATCTTGATCTGCTGATAACATACTACCTCCTCAGAATATATTAAGCCTCAGATTCAGTATAAACAGAGCGTACATTTTGTACATCGAATAGCTTGTAATTTACATAATTTTTATTAGTTTTATGATCCTTCAACTAGAATTAAGTAGTATTACATTGCTTTTATCTGGGTTATCTATATTTTTGTAATTAAGAATCATCTATAGTGATAATTACGGTGTAAATGACCTAGTATGTATAGAATTCTGGTTTTTAAAATTGATTTTGTGTTTCTAGATAGGAATAAATAATGAAAAAAGCGATTTTATCTGTAATGGCAGCGGCATTAATTTCATCATGTGCAGTCGCAACGGAAGATTTGGAAAAGATCGCGCCATACCCAAAAGCGGAAGCGGGTATGACTCGTCATGTGATTGAATTAACTAAGCAACAAAATGAAAATAATTTTATGGTCGAGTTAGTTATTGGTAAAACGATCAAAGCAGACTGTAATCGTCAATGGTTTATGGGGGAGCTGGATGAAAAAACGTTGGAAGGTTGGGGTTACAGCTACTATAAATTAGATGAGGTTAAAGGCCCTGCTTCAACAATGATGGGGTGCTCTGAGCCAGCCAAAGACCGTTTTGTTTCAACACAGTTAGGTGATGATGCATTTGTGCGTTATAACAGCAAATTACCGATTGTGATTTATGCACCAAAAGATATGCAAGTGAAATATCGAATTTGGTCTACAGACGATAAATTAATGGATTCAGTTACAAAATAAAGATTAAAGAAAATGCCGCTAACTGCGGCATTTTTATAGAAAATCATTTAGCGAATAACAAATACGGATGTTTTAGCATGACGTACAATAGCGGATGCTGTTGAGCCTAATAGGTAAGTTGAAGAACTTGGGTGATGAGAACCAACAACAATCAGATCAGCACTAATTTCTTGCGCATAATCTAAGATTTCATCTTTAGCGGAACCAATACCAATTTTGCAGTTAATGCGTTCATCAGCAACTTTGATGTCTTTAATGACTTCTTCTAATGCGCGCATGGCAAGGATTGCGCGTTCAGCAGAATCTTTGTTACTTTCTGGTAATGCGGCAATTTCAATACCAAAAAATAATTCGAGACTCGGAATAACAGATAGAAAATGAATTTCGGCTGAGCTAAGTTGCGCTAGTGCTTCAACGTGTTTGATGATCTCTTGGTTCAATTCATCTTCTAACAAATCAATAGGAACTAGGATTTTTTTATACATAGCGACCTCATTTTCGTATTATTTAAAGTTAATTACAAAGGCTTATCTTCAATATACTATAAGTTAAATGAAAAATAATAAATGTAATAAAGTGCGCATTTATAATGATAATTTAAAGATAGTATAATTAATTCTTTGAAAAGAAAGAATAATTATTATCAATCACGCTTTTTATTTACAAATAACACGGAGACTTTTAACAGAATATATGCGAGTATTGCATTTTATTTTTTAACTTATTGATTTAAATAGGTTATATGAATGATAATTATTTTGTTTTTCATTAAGAACCCATTTTATGACTATGAATAATGCCTCCACACAGAAAAAAAGTGATTTTGAAATTCAGCAAATAAAATTTAAAGCCGCAAAGAAAAGTACATTAGTTAGTGTTGTTGTAAATATTTTTTTATCGATTTGGCAGATAATTATTGGTTTTTTTTCGCATTCTTCTGGGTTAATAGCTGACGGTATTCACACATTATCGGATTTAATCGCTGATTTTGTTGTATTGATAGCGAATAAGAAAAGCCATAAAAAACCGGATGAAGACCACCCATACGGCCATTTTCGTTATGAAAATGGTGCATCATTAATATTGGGTATTATTTTATTAATTGTGGGTGTAGGAATGGTTTGGTCAGCGATCGAAAAATTGCTGAAACCGGATTTGATCCCTGAAGTGCACTCAGTCGCATTAGTTGTCGCATTGATTGCTTTAGTCGCAAAAGAAGGGCTGTTTCGCTATATGTTGCATGTCGCAAATAAAGTGAATTCCAGTATGTTAGTGGCGAACGCATGGCATGCTCGTTCTGATGCAGCTTCTTCCTTGGTGGTGGCTATCGGTATTGTTGGTAGTTTGTGCGGATTTAAAATTTTTGACCCACTTGCAGCATTGATTGTGGGGACATTCGTTTTCCGCATGGGGTTTAAATTCACCAATCAATCCATGCAAGATTTAATGGATAAAGGTGCGGATGAAGAAACGTTGCAAGAAATTCGTTCTATTTTGGATAATATCAGTGAATTATCAGGGTATCATGATTTAAAAACACGTAAGTCAGGGGATTTTTTGTTGGTAGATGTACATTTAGAGCTGGATGGAAATATGAGTATCACTGTTGGCCATGAAATTGCGGTAAATGTACGTAAAAAATTGATGGAAAACCCATTAATTTTGGATGTCATGACACACCTTGACCCGTATGACAAAGAGATTAAGCATTAATGATAGGTTGATTTTCTTTTCTGATAAGAACCGAGCATAAAGTGGCTCGGTTTTTTATTGCAAGCTATTATGTAAAAAGGATCTATTAATTATTGCACCTAATTGATAACAAGGCGAAAATTAATATGTTGTTTCAGCATGGCACAATATAGTATTTTTCAACGTAAAGGGTAAATATAGCAAGCTGCTCTTTATAGTGATTATTGAATGATTGAGGAAAAAATGCAGTTAACTCAAGAACAATGTCAGATATTTCGCGCCCCAAAGGTTATTGCCCTTACAAATCAAAATGGTATGAAGATTATTCTCAGTAGTCTAGGCGCTAGTTGGGTTAGCTGTATACTTCCATTAGTAACAGGTAAACGAGACGTTGTTTTGGGTTCACCCAATATGGCGAAACAGATGGAGCAAGGGGTATACCTTGGTTCAACCGTTGGGCGAGTCGCTAACCGTATAAATAATTCACAATTCACACTAAATGAACAACGCTATCAGCTCGTTGGTAACCAAGGCGCACATTGCTTGCATGGTGGAAAGCGTAATTTTAGCCAGCGTATATGGGGTATTTTTCAACCAACTCCCCAGAAAGCTATTTTTTCGTTGGTGTCTCCTGCTGGTGAACAAGGCTTTCCAGGTCGGCTAGAGGTTGAGGTGAGCTATGAACTTACAGAAGATAATCAAGTTGTTATTCACCATGCTTATCAATCGACAGAAGCTTGCCCTGTAAACCTCGCGAACCACATCTACTTCAACCTAGCGGGAGAAGATTCGGTTAGAACAGCGTTGGAGCATGATTTATACATTGATGCAGACCAATTCTTGCCGACAGATATGGACGGTATTCCAACGGGTGAATGGCATAATGTGGCTGAAACCAATTTTGATTTTCGCCAAAGCAAGCGGATTGGCCGAGACTTTTTACAAGATGATGTGCAGCACCGCGTTGGTGGGTATGATCATGGGTTTATATTAAACAACGCATTAACCGATGGTGAGCAGACAGTGGCAACACTGGGGGCACCAAATGGTGATGTACGGCTAAATATCGCAACAACACAGGCTGCATTACATGTATATAGTGGGAATAACCTGCATGCAACATCGGGGAAAACTCGAACGTATGTACCTTATTCAGGGGTAGTGTTGGCCACTCAGTTTCCAGCGGATGCCATTAATCATCCAGAGTGGGGAGAACAATACAGTTCGATTGCGTTTCCTCAACAAGTGTACCGAAACCAAACTCGCTACCAATTTGTTTTTTGATACCTCAGTGAATATTCAGCGCCTCAATATTAAGGCGCTGAATTGAATTGCTTGCTAATAATTAGCTTTAGACTTAAATAACAAATAAATCCATATATTCATTTACGGGCATTTTTTCTAACATTGGCTTATCGAGAGAGGCTTTTAGAATTCGAATTTGTTGAGCCTCAGGGAATTGTCTTGCTAAATTGACTCTAAATTTATTTAATAGTAATGGCATACCCTCTTTACGGCGGCGCTTGTGGCCAACAGGATACTCGATAACAACTTCATCAAGCACTTGCCCATCCTTCAATGTAATGGTTAACCCATTGCTAATCGAGCGTTTTTCTGGGTCATGATAGTCTCGGGTGAACTGGACATCTTCTGTGCAATGCATTTTTGCACGTAATGCATCGATACGTTCGTCTTTAGCAATATTGTCTTCATAATCAGCGGCCGTTAAACGACCAAAAATTAATGGGACAGCGACCATATATTGAATGCAATGATCCCTATCTGCCGGATTATGTAATGGCCCTTTTTTATCAATGATACGAATGCATGCCTCATGGGTACGTATGGCAATCGACTCAATATCTTGCGCCGTTTTCCCTAATTTTTGGAGGGTTTGATGGAGTTGTAACGCGGCTTCTACTGCGGTTTGGGAATGAAACTCAGCAGGGAAAGAAATCTTAAATAGCACATTTTCCATGACATATGAGCCATAAGGGCGTTGAAAACGCAGGGGCTGTCCATTAAATAAAACATCGTAAAAGCCCCATGTTTTAGCCGTTAATGCCGTTGGGTAGCCCATTTCCCCTTTTTGAGCCATTAAAGCGAGCCGTACCGCACGGGAAGTGGCGTCACCTGCCGCCCATGATTTGCGAGATCCTGTATTGGGGCTATGGCGGTAGGTACGCAGGCTGTGCCCATCAATCCATGCTTGGGAGACCGCATTGAGAATTTGTTCTCTTTCCAAGCCCAATAAATGAGAAACAACCGCAGTTGAGGCCACTTTGACTAAAATAACATGATCGAGCCCAACTTGGTTGAAGGCGTTTTCTAATGCGATACAGCCTTGAATTTCATGGGCCTTAATTAATGCAGTCAAAACATCTCTCATGGACAATGGGGACTTTCCTTTAGCAATGTTTTCACGCGAAAGCCAATCCGCAGTGGCTAATATCCCCCCAAGGTTATCTGATGGATGCCCCCATTCGGCAGCAAGCCAAGTGTCATTAAAATCAAGCCATCGGCACATTGTGCCAAGGTTAAATGCACCTTGCACAGGGTCTAATTGAAATTGTGTTCCTGGGATTTTTGTGCCATTAGGCACAATTGTACCTGGAACGATAGGGCCCAATAATTTTTTACACGCAGGGTATTCAAGGGATTCCATCCCGCAACCCAGGGTGTCGAGTAGGCAATGATAAGCCGTATCATAGGCAAGGTCAGAAGTAATCGGGTAATCCATTACATAATCAACAATATCGCTGATCACTTTATCAAATTCAATTTGTTGCGAACGCACGGTTTGTGTTGTCATTAGGTTACCTTTTAACGCTGTTCTATAGGAATAAATAATTGATTTTCAGGTCCAACATAGTTGGCTGAAGGTCGAATAATTTTATTATCTTGTCGTTGTTCAATAATATGGGCTGACCAACCAGCGGTACGTGCCATAACAAATAGAGGTGTAAACATGGCGGTAGGGATACCCATAAGGTGATAAGCCACAGCAGAAAACCAATCTAAGTTTGGAAACATATTTTTTTCACGTTTCATAACGGATTCAATGCGATCTGCAACGGTATAAAGATGTCGATTTAGATTTTGTTCTGATAACTGTAAGGCGACAGATTTGATTATGGGATGACGGGGATCTGCGAGAGTATAAACTGGGTGGCCAAAGCCAATGATAACCTCACTGTTTTTAACCCGGGCGATAATATCTTGTTCCGCTTCGTCCATTGATGCATAACGTTGCTGAATTTCTAATGAAACTTCATTTGCACCACCGTGTTTTGGGCCACGCAGAGCGGCAATTGCACCTGTCATTGCAGAGTAAAAATCGGTGCCTGTTCCCGCAATAACCCTCGCTGCGAATGTGGATGCGTTAAATTCATGTTCTGCGTATAAAATTGCCGCAATATGCATGAATTTTTCCCATTGAGCAGGGGGCTTTTTGCCGTGTAATAGATGCAAGAAATGCGCGCCAATCGAATCATCATCCGTTTGAGTTTCAATGCGTCGTCCATGGTGGCTAAAGTGATACCAATACAACAACACCGAACCCAGTGACGCTAACAAGCGGTCAGCGATATCTCTAGCGCCGGAAAAAGGGTGTGATTCTTTTTCGGGTAACACACATCCCATCATGGATACGCCAGTACGCATGACGTCCATCGGGTGTGCGTTCGCCGGTATTGATTCTAAGGTTTGTTTGACACTTGCGGGTAACCCTCGAAAGGATTGTAGTTTTTCTTTGTATGCAACGAGCTCAGTTGCCGTAGGGAGCCTGTCATGGATGAGCAAATGTGCGATTTCTTCAAATTCACATTGTGTGGCTAAGTCGTGAATGTCAAACCCGCGATAATGCAGGTCATTACCATTACGCCCAACGGTACAAAGCGCTGTGTTTCCAGCTGCTACACCAGAAAGTGCAACTGATTTTTTAGGTTTAAATTGAGGTGCTTCAGTACGACTAAGTTGTTCATTCATCATTTATTCCTTGTAGGGGACAGAGGAGATGCAACTTTGAGTAATGATAAGTGCTTAAAATTATGATTTTTTCTGAGAAAACAGTGCATCCAGTTTTTGCTCATAATCGTAATAATGAATACTTTGATACAGCTCTTCTCGAGTTTGCATGAGTGGTATGACACTTTTTTGCGTGCCTTCTTTACGTAATGTCGTATAAACCTGTTCAGCCGCTTTGTTCATGGCTCGAAACGCAGACAGTGGGTATAGCGCAATGGCAATACCCACACTGCGTAATTCATCAAGGGTAAATAAAGGGGTTTGGCCAAATTCGGTTAAATTGGCCAGTACGGGAGCCGAGGTGTTGCTCGTAAACTTTTGATACATAGAAAGTTCAGTAATGGCTTCTGGGAAAAGCATATCCGCACCAGCTTCTATGTAGGCTTGTGCACGTTCCAGTGCGGCATCAAGACCTTCTACCGCTAATGCATCGGTTCGAGCCATAATGACAAAACTGTCATCAGTTCGTGCATCAACGGCTGCTTTGATGCGGTCGACCATCTCTTGTGTCGATACAATCTCTTTATTAGGGCGATGGCCACAGCGTTTTGCGCCTACTTGGTCTTCAATATGTAACCCAGCTGCGCCCGCCTTACAAAATGATTTTACCGTGCGTGCGACATTAAAAGCAGAAGGGCCAAAGCCAATATCCGCGTCAACCATTAGCGGTAAGTCGCATACGTCAGTAATACGTCGAATATCAATTAAAACATCATCTAACGTTGAGATACCTAAGTCAGGCATGCCTAATGAGCCAGCAGCAACGCCACCGCCAGATAAATAAATAGCTTTATAGCCAGCTTGTTTAGCAAGAAGTGCGTGGTTGGCATTGATGGCTCCAACAAGCTGTAGTGGAGACTCTTGCTTGATAGCTTCGCGAAACTTTTGTCCTGCACTAAATGACGACATAATAGCCTCATGTGGTGTTAATTAATTGTAATGAAATTGGGTAGCCATAGTCACCTAGCAATTGACGTGCCAACCTTGAATTAAATGAAGGGCAATGGAAAATTCTATGAAATCAATCGGGTGGGGATTTTTTTGTTTGTGATAAGAAAACCAAATTTAAAATAATCGGTTGGTATGTTTCATTGAAACCATATATTGTTAAATGAAACAAATTTGAAACGTATTGAGAAGGTAGGGTGACGATGGAAAAACCCATTATTTGGACGGTTTCAGTGTCCCGATTATTTACATTGTTTCGAGATATCAGCCCTGAATTTAGTGAGCAAGCGGAAATCACGCCACTCAATCTTGGTTTTGAGCAGGCGGTAGAGGCCGTTCGTCAACGATTACAGGATGGGCACTGTGATGCCATTATCAGTGCCGGTTCAAATGGGGCTTATTTAAAAAGCCATGTTTCAGTCCCTGTTATTATTGTGAAAATCAGTGGTTTCGATGTTATGCAAGCATTGGCTCAAGCTCGGGAAATTAGCGATAAAGTCGGGATCATCAATTATAAAAAAACGCTTTCTTCATTAGATGAATTTCAGCAGCGTTTTGGTTTACAAATCGAGCAGCGGAGCTACGTCACTGCGGAGGATGCAAGGTCTCAGCTTAAAGCACTAAAAGCCATGGGGATTTCTGTTGTCGTGGGGGCTGGATTAATCATGGATTTGGCGGATGAAATGGGGATGACTGGGGTTTTTGTCTATTCCACAGAAACCATACAGCAAGCATTTTCAGATGCTATCGAATTAAGCCGAATGTCGAGGCGTGAAAACCATTCGCAAGGTAAATACCTTCCGCCTAACCCCGCAAAAGTTCGTTATACCATAAACGACTTGATTGGTTCGTCATTATCGATGGAGCGTGTTAGGCAAACTATTATGTTGTATGCACGCTCTGATGCAACGGTATTGATCCAAGGTGCGAGTGGAACAGGAAAGGAGATGGTGGCGCAAGGGATCCATCACGAATATACCTTATTTAATCAACATAAGCGTAGTAAACAGCAAATGCCTTTTGTTGCCGTTAACTGTGGGGCGATACCTGAAACATTATTAGAAGCCGAATTATTTGGTTATGAAGAAGGTGCTTTTACGGGATCTCGTCGCGGTGGTCGAGCAGGTCTATTTGAATTGGCGAGTGGTGGAACACTGTTTTTAGATGAAATCGGTGAAATGCCTATCGCATTGCAAACAAAATTGTTGCGGGTTCTCGAGGAGCGATCTGTAGTGCGAGTCGGCGGGTATAAACCGCTGCAAGTGAATGTTCGGGTCATTTGTGCAACCCATTGTGATTTAGACCGTTGGGTGAAAGAAGGACGTTTTCGAGCCGATCTTTTCTATCGGCTCGGAGTACTGAGAATGCGCGTGCCTGCGCTCAACGAACGTGGTGATGATATTTTAGTATTAGCGGAGCGGCTACTTAAATTAGCTTTTGCAGGCTTGATCTTGCCACTCCCCGCATTTCGCGTGCAACAGTTAATTGCATGTAAACGTTTTTTTCTTGATTATTCATGGCCCGGTAATGTGCGAGAACTCAGAAATTTAATGGAGCGAGTCGCGTTGTATTGCAGTGCTTACCCAGAAAAAACGATCACAACACAAATGCTAACCAGTTTATCCCCAGAAAGGCAGGAAAGTGAATATAAGGACGCTGTAATAAAAGATAAATCTAATGAATCGTTAGAAGAGGTGATGGCTAAATTTAATGGTGACCGTAAAGCCGTGGCTCAGTATCTAGGTATTAGCAGAACGACGCTATGGCGAAGACTTTCTTCCCATTCCTAATCACCTTTTGAGAGGTGCTTGCCTTCCAAAGGAAGATAGTATGCAAATTAGGTACTCATCAACAATATGAATATTAAGGCGTCATAAGTCACTAAAGGCAAAGAATAGAGAATGATAGTTATCAGTGTTGGCTTAATTTTATTATTAGAAAATTAATTTCTCTATTTTAAGTAAAAAAGTGAAATAAATTGTTTTAGTAAATTGAGCAAGGCGAATTTGCTTCATCAATCAGCTTATTCAGCAGGAGAAAACAATAAATAATTTTTTTTGTGATTAAGCACTTTTTAGGTGCCTTGTATTTAGTTTAAGTTGTATCTAAAAGTAACAGAGGTGTCTTTATTCGCGATTTTTATAATTATCTGTTTTTTAAGTAATTATCTTCTTTTTTCTGCCGTTTTTGATCTGGGGTCGCTGACATAAAAAACGTGATTTTTCTCACATAAATTATTTTGTTAGTCACCATTAGATTTTCTCATTTTAACTTCATGATTGAACGTTCTATATTGCGCTCAAATTAGTCTTATCTTTGTTTTTTTACTACTGCACTAATCGCCGAAATGTGTTCTTTAATTAGGAACACAATGTTGTCGTATTCTACGATGTAGTTGCAGCGCATATTATTTATTTTGTTAGTTGGAGAGTGGGGCGTGAATCAGTCCACTACTATCATGCGCAAACGCGACAATGCATTCGTTCCTGTTGCAGGGTTAACGATTTTTGCTATTGCATCGGGTTATTTAATGAGTTTAATCCCATTATCGATGGGAAGCTTTGGTATTGATACGCAATATGCGGGCTGGTTAGCGAGTGCGTATTATATTGGTCTATTAATTGGCTCAATGTTAATTGAACCCGTTATTGCCAAAATAGGCCATCGCCTTGCATTTATAGGTTTCTTATTGATGCTTGCCGCGACAGTTATCGTACTGCCATGGGCACCAACCATTGAAGCTTGGTTACCGAATCGCTTAATTGCGGGGGTAGCAGTGGCGGGGATTTTTGTGGTGGTTGAATCTTGGTTATTGATTGGTGACAATCCGAAAGAGCGCGCTAAACGTTTAAGTTTTTATATGACGTCATTGTATGGCGGAACAACCCTTGGCCAGCTTGCTATTGGTGTCATTGGAACTCAGGGTACTTATCCGTTTATGGTGGTATTAGGACTATTATTATTGGCGGTCATGCCACCGTTATTGGTACGTCAAGGCCAGCCAGATAGTGGTTCACATCAAAAATTATCATTGAAGAAAATTGCTCGTTTAAGTAAACCTGCAATTATTGGTTGTATGGTTTCTGGAATTACCATGGGGACTATCTATGGGTTAATGCCGTTATCATTGAAAAAAGACCAGTTCACCACCGATCAAGTGGGGGTGTTGATGGCTTCAATTATTCTTGGTGGGATGTTAATACAGCCAGTTGTTAGCAAATTATCTATTTTAATGAGTAAAACCTTATTGCTTGCCATGGTTTCATTATTAGGTGTTTTTGCTATGGGAGTTATTTATATTTCGAGTGATTATTTGGTGATGATTGTCGCTTTAGGATTACTCGGCATGTCAACTTTTGCCTTATATCCAGTGGCGATAACGCTAGCGTGTGATGGCTTAGATTCCTCTTACATTGTTGCTGCAACCCAAGTGATGCTGTTTAGTTACAGTATTGGTTCAGCGATGGGACCTATCGCTGCGGGGACGTTTTTAGGCCAATATAATGGGTTAGTGAATTTCTTCTTTATTGTGCTGCTAGTGACTGCAATTTATATGTTAATTGCCAGCTTACGTCGCAAAGCCAGCGTGTTAGCAAATTAATTTTGTCGATAAATAAAACCGGCAAATAAAAGGCTCTGTGAGTAATCTCAGAGCCTTTTTTACGTTCTAATTATTTCTTTTTATTTGCAATTGAAGGTGCCAGTTGTGCTTCAATGGGTAAATGCCTTGTGTTACGGACAATACGTTGTTCCCAAAGCTCTCCCAATTTGAAATCCCATGATAGCGGCGATATTTCAGTTCTACCTGCATTTGGAGCGAAAGTGAGTTCACTGAAATACAACGTATTTTCATCAGACATCAAAAAATCAGCTCGGCAATAATCAAAAGGTGTGACGAGTATTTCTGCTAATCGTAACATTTCTTTGAATAATGGTGGCTCAGGTACAGGTTCCATCATGTTTGGATAACCAAAAGTCACGGGTTGCAATTGCCAGTTGGTATCGTAAATATTAATAAATTCATTGCCAAATTCGTCGGAGTAGTCAATCTCTGCATAGACAGGCTTACCAGAGAAGCAGTGGATCCTGCATGTTTCAGGTACTAACTTTCGGTTTTTATTAGCAAATAAATCAATATATTCTTCGCACATAATTTGTGCGGGTATCGTTTTATAATGGCGTTCACGAGTAATATAGTAAAGATTTTTAGTTAAGTGAAAATCCAATTTATTTTTAGCTTTTGGCCAATCAAATTGTGCTTTATTGCGACAAATAATGCTACTGCCACTATCATGATTACATTTTAAAACAAAACGCTCTGGCAGTTTATTTATATCGATTTCATCGGTATTTTTATAAGTGGCTATAATAGGAACTAAATATTCATCTCCTATTGTTCGGGAAATATATCCCCTGACCGTAAGTTTATCCGCATATTGTGAATATAATGGATTTTTATCTCGTAGCATTCTAAAGTTTACTTTCTCATTAAAGCTTTTGGGTACTTTAAAATCAGGGCGATAATTGAGTTTTTTAGTAAATTTATTAGAGAGATAGATTTTATCACTCATAATGAGTGAGCGTAATTTTTTTATAAAATACTCTGCTTTTTTCATGCGAGCACCAACCATTCTAAAATTGTAGTGTGTAAATGAAATCTAATTTTTATTTGATTATATTTTTTATAACTTAAATAAAGCTTCAATAAATCTAACGAGCAATTTAATAATTTTTTAATAAATAAATAGTAAACAAAAGATAAATAAAGGTCATTTTGTTAATAATAACCGGTATTTGTCTGAACTTATATCAACAAGTCAATCAATTGTTTTAATTATTCGTCACTAATAATAAGGTTATTGCTTATTTTAAGTGTAACAAAGATAAGGAAGATAAACCTTAAGGATTTATTTAGATGTTATCTCTAAACCCGTGGGCTCAGAGATAATAATTGAGAAGGTTATTATTTTCAAAATGACTAATATTCTTACTGTAATGGCGGTTGCCCATTTTTTTTAGAAATCGTATTTGGGCCGCAACGAGTTGTTTGTAATCAATACAGCGGTATGGCATATCATATTGCTGCGCTAGCCTAGCTAAAATTTGAGCTAAAGCAGGGTAGTGACGATGATGCCAGTGAGGAAAAATATGGTGTGTAAGGTGGTAGTTTAATCCTCCTGTTAAGCGCCATAAATAATGAGGGGTAGGTAACCAGTCACAAGCCGTGACAAAATTATGGTGGTACCAGCCATGCTTAATTTGTTTATCTTCGGGCGCAGTGAAAAACTGTGTCTCTGCCCAATGTGTACCTAGTAATAGATAAATGACAAAAATGGATGCGACCATTTGGCTCAACAAATAAGTGATAAATATTGTTGTTAAGCTGATCCCATGGTTGTGAGCTACGAATAATGGAATGCCAAGCATCAGTATTAAATGGCATATTTTGCTGCCTAAAAATAGCCCCCAACCCAGTTTACCCTCGAGTACTTTCTGCGCCTTTAAGCGTGTTTTCCCAGTCCTATCGGACCAATCAAATACGAGAGCAATCCATGTGAGTGACAACGATGCAATGAAAGGCCAATAAATATGCTGATATTTCATAAAAGGCCGCCACCGTTGAAATGGCGTTTGGCGGAATATACCATTTTCTTCAGTGTCTAAATCGTAATGTTCGATGTTGGCGTAGTGATGGTGATAATGAACGTGACGTGTACGCCAAAACTCCGGCTCTAAGCCTAAAGGTAATGTGACTAAACGGCCAAATAACCGATTTTTCCAGCCTGATTTAAACAGGGTATTGTGACAGGCATCGTGCTGGCCAATTACATTTAATAGCATGATAAGTAAAACAAATACAAAATAGGACAATATGTAAATTGAGGTAGATGTTGTCATGATTGTTGGAAGATAACTCAGAAGGGCAACAATAAATAAGACCCCGATTACAGTAAGGTCAGCTAGGCTGGCATACACGTGATCTTGTTTAGCTTGCAGATATTCCTGACTTGCTTGTTTTAATGCGATATGAAATTGTTGTTCGTTAGCATTTGAGAACGTGAGTTCGAATTCAGTGTGATGCATGCGACTCTCATTTGATGTTATCTTCTTTTAATCAAAGAGTATATCCATACTAAGTTAATCGTCGCAAAATAAATATGACAGGGGGAGAACGTTTCGACCTATTCTGAATCAGATTTCATCGAAAATAATAAATTTCGACAATTTAAATAAGTGTTTTTGATGGAAATAAATATAAATGGATAATTTTGTAGAATAATCGATTAAATATGAGTTAATTAAATTGATGTGTTTTTTTGTTAGCAACTCAGTAAATGCACGTATTTTCAACCTACATAAATACCAAAAATGGGCTACATCCTTGTAGAGAAATCCTTTAGCTTTAAGGTATCAAGGAAAAATATGTCTGTCTGTAATAAATCATGTGAAAAAATATCGCCACTTAGTTCCCCAAGTTAACAATAAATTAATGTTACCATTTTTGGTGGTTTTATACGAATTGCGTGTTATATTTATCTCGCTTAAGTTAAATTAGGAGCTTGCCTATATTAATAATGTATCAAAATGATGAAATAGTCACTGGTAAATTATTTCTTGAATTAGGAATGTAACATGAAAAAAATACTGTTAATAATTTTATCAACACTGATTATTCCAGTATCTGCTCAAGCAAGTTATAAATACTATGGTTGTGATAAAAAAATCTATCAACTAGAGAAACAACTAAAATATGCCAAAATGCATGGAAATCGAAATAGGGTTGCAGGATTAGAGCGTGCGATTTCAAATGTGCAAAATAATTGCTATGACCATTATTCTGGAGCGACAGGCCCAACTAAACTAAATCATCGATATAGTTTTACTGAAACTGAACATTTAGAGCAGCAGATAGAGGCGCTACAAGATGAAATTGAACGCTTAAAAGCTGCTAAAAAGTAATGTAATAGGTAATATTAAAACCCAATATTATTTATAAAATAAACCGTGTTAGATGAATTTAGCGCAATTGCCACTTGTTATAATTATAGTAACTTTCACTTTAATTTTTTGTTTGGCGCTAGCGTATTGAATTAATCAATGAAATAATAAGTTAATGTCGTTTTCTTAACACAATATGTCTTCTTATGGTTATTCGCCCTCATCAACACTGGTTTTTTCGGTTATTCGACTGGCATGGTTCTGTACTGTCAAAAATAACATTTCGGCTTTCTCTAAATATCATGATATCTATCGTGGCCGTACTCAGTTTTCAATGGTACGAACGATTAGGTATACACTTAACGATTGCCCCTTTTAGTTTACTAGGGATTGCTATCGCAATATTCCTAGGTTTTCGTAATAATGCATGTTACAGCCGCTTGATTGAGGCTCGAACGCTTTGGGCTTCGTTATTGATCAACCAAAGAAATATTCTCAGGAATATTAAAGGATTATTACCCAATGATCCCGTAGAACAGAAGGAGTTCGCGAATTTATTGATCGCTTTTGGTTGGAGCCTTAAACATGAATTAAGAAAAACTAGCCCAATCATTGATTTGTATAGGTTGCTGCCCCGAGCTGTTTTTGATGAGGTTATCCAGAGCCCGTTTCCCACCAGCCGAATATTATTGCAGATAGGCCTAAAGGTGGGGGAATTACGTGATAGAAAAGTCATCAGTGATGTACTTTTTCAAGCCATTAATAAAGATATTAATGCGTTATCGGAGGTACTCGGTGGTTGCGAACGTATTTCTAATACACCGATCCCATTCGCTTATACACTCATTTTACAGCGAACAGTCTACTTATTTTGTTCATTACTTCCTTTTGCGTTGGTCGTTGACTTACATTTTATGACGCCATTGGTGTCTGTTTTTATTTCTTATACTTTCTTAGCGTGGGATGCATTAGCGGAAGAACTTGAAGACCCATTCGGGGTTGCTGCAAATGATTTACCGCTTAATGCCATTTGTAATAGTATTGAGCGTAATGCATTGGATATGTTAGATATTCAACCACTTCCTCCTCAGTACCGGCCAGATAAATACTTCAACTTGTTGTAGCGTTGCTCTATTCCTAATTGGAGACAGTAAAGCTCGATATTGGTGTTTTACTGTTTTACTTTTCCACTGGGTATTATTTTGTCTTTTTGGGTCATAAAAATAAGGAATTCTGTACAGATAATCCGACCAATACTATACTCCCCCTATGTATATTAAAGGGGCTTAAATATGCCACATTCCCCAAAAGAAAAAAAAGCTGTCCTTACACGGGTCAGAAAATTGAAAGGTCAATTACTTGCTTTGGAGTCGGCCTTGGAAGATGAAGTTGAATGTGCGGCCATTTTACAACAAATCGCCGCTATTCGAGGGGCCGTTAACGGTCTGATGGCCGGGGTATTAGAAAGTCATTTACGGGAAGGGCTTCAAGAGTCTGCGACAACACAGTTGCAAAAAGACTCTGTAGACGATGCTATCTCATTAATTCGAACATATTTGCGGTAAAAAGAAGGAATAACGATGAAATCACGTGCAGCAGTCGCATTTGGTCCCGGTGAGCCATTAAAAATTGTCGAAATTGATGTCATGCCACCAAAGGCTGGGGAAGTGTTAGTTAAAATTAGCCATACTGGGGTTTGCCATACGGATGCTTTTACATTGTCAGGTGATGACCCTGAAGGTTTATTTCCTGTGGTATTGGGGCATGAAGGTGCAGGTGTTGTTGTGGAAGTCGGTGAAGGTGTTACTAGCGTTAGCGTAGGTGATCATGTCATTCCACTTTATACAGCAGAATGTGGAAAATGTGTTTTTTGTGAATCAGGTAAAACAAACTTATGCGTCTCTGTTAGGGAAACACAAGGTAAAGGTGTGATGCCAGATGGAACAACCCGTTTTTCTTATAATGGGCAGCCAGTTTACCATTATATGGGTTGTTCAACATTCAGCGAGTATACGGTGGTTGCTGAAGTTTCTTTGGCGAAAATTAACCCTCAAGCCAACCATGAAGAAGTGTGTTTATTAGGGTGTGGAGTGACGACCGGTATTGGTGCTGTACATAATACGGCGAAAGTACAAGAAGGTGACTCTGTTGCCGTTTTTGGGCTCGGAGGTATTGGTCTTGCGGTTATTCAAGGGGCAAGACAAGCAAAGGCTGGCCGCATTATAGCCATTGATACTAACCCGTCTAAGTTTGAATTAGCACGTCAATTTGGTGCGACAGAGTGTTTGGATCCTAACGATTTTGATAAGCCAATTCAGCAAGTACTGATTGAGAAAACCCAGTGGGGTGTTGATCATACTTTTGAATGTATTGGTAATGTTAATGTTATGCGTGCCGCACTTGAAAGTGCACACAGGGGATGGGGCCAATCGATTATCATTGGTGTTGCTGGAGCAGGGCAAGAAATTTCAACTCGACCATTCCAATTAGTTACAGGGCGTTCATGGCGTGGCACCGCATTTGGTGGTGTGAAAGGCCGTAGTCAATTGCCAAAAATGGTTGAAGATGCCATGAAGGGCGACATTGAGCTGTCTCCATTTGTGACGCACACATTGCCGTTAGAGAGTATTAATGACGCATTTGATTTAATGCATGAAGGTAAATCAATCCGCACCGTTATTCACTATGATTAAGGAGTCTTTGATGGAGAGAATTGAACGCCATGCGTGCTTTGGGGGCTGGCAGGATGTTTATCAACATCAATCCACCGTACTCGGCTGTGAAATGAAGTTTGCCGTCTACCTACCACCACAAGCGAAAACAGCGGCTTGCCCAGTAATTTATTGGTTATCAGGGTTAACCTGTAATGAACAAAACTTTATCACTAAGGCGGGAGCCCAACAATTTGCGGCAGAATATGGCGTGATCCTAATTGCACCAGACACCAGTCCTCGTGGTGCAGAGGTCGCTGATGACGAAGCCTATGATTTAGGGCAAGGTGCTGGTTTTTATGTGAATGCTCAGCAAGCGCCATGGCGCAATCATTACAGGATGTATGATTATATTGTGTCTGAGTTACCCGATTTAGTTGAAACGCATCTGCCTGTAACAGATAAACGCGCTATTTTTGGTCATTCGATGGGAGGGCATGGGGCTTTAATGATTGGCTTACGCAATCCAGGGCGATATTCTAGTTTATCTGCATTTTCTCCGATTGTTGCGCCAACCCAAGTTCCTTGGGGACGAAAAGCCTTTATGGCTTATTTGGGGGAAGAAACGGAGAGTTGGTCCCAATATGATACCGTTGAATTGATTAGAAAATCTGAGGCGATCCCACCTATTTTAGTGGATGTAGGCACTGCGGATCCTTTTTATCAAGAGCAATTAAAACCTGAGTTATTTGCCGGTGTTTGTGACAAAAAGCAATTTGAATATCGATTGAATCTACGTGATGGCTATGATCACAGTTACTACTTTATTAGTAGCTTTATTGGTGAGCATATTGCATTCCATGCACGCTATTTAAACGATAATTGCTAAATAACAATAATTGCTAAATATAGTTAGGTGGGACCAATAATGGGTTTCACCTGACTATTTCTATGATTTTACCATAATAAGACTAAATCGCTATTCGAAGCCCCCGTATGAGAGCTTGCTTATTGCTTTAATGGCACTGATTGCGACATCTTTATTTGGGTCATTACATAATTCAAGCAGCCGATTAATCGTATTATGTTGTTTTGGCCGTATATTACAATCACCTAACGCTGATATGGCAGCTATTTTTACATCATCATTTTTTCTTTTTGTTAAATCAAGTAATGTACTGATGACTTTGTTATCCATTTACTATCCTACTTATGAGTATCACTAAATAAGTTAATTAAAACTCATGTGTTTTTGAGATATTAATTTCAATATTGGGAATGCTACGAAAATAAATAATTTATTAATATCAAAAAACACAACTAATCTGAGTTTTGGTTAATATGGGAGTAATTGAAATAACGGATAAATAGGCAGAAATACGACTAGCTATTCATCCGTTAGTGGCTTTAGAGATGGGGGGATCCAATTAAAATCTTTTGGTTTTAAGAAAAGTATTGAGGAAGGATGTTAATTGTATATTAAAAATGCTCAGAGAGTTTACTCAATGCTTTTATGGCGGACACTGCGACATCTCTATTCGGGTCTTTACAGAGTTCAAGTAAGCGGTTGATTGCATTTCGTTGTTCAACGGTGACTTTATAATCACCTAAAGCAGAAATAGCTGCAATTTTAACATCATCATTTCCTCGATGTGTTAACTCAATTAATGTCTCAATAATGTTATTTTCCATGTAAACCCTTTGAAATATTTTCGCGATGCTAAGGTATTCTAAGTGAAGTTACCTGAAATTTATTTTTGAAATATAATGTTTTATTAATACATTATATAAATTCTACGCGTTTGGAGGTTAATAACTGCTTTATTATCTAAAGTGCATTAAAGGAGTAAAGTTAGTGATATGAAAAATTTAAATTATTAAAAATATTGGTTGAATATAAAAATAAATATGAATTGATAATTATTTTGTCAGGTCAAAGTAATAAAGCACTTAACCTTTAAATTGAGTTAGATAAAGTGCTTATTAAGCCTGAGTTAGTGGCGCAAATAAATGTGAGGTGTATTATTTTCAGGGTGTTGAGTTACACCGAGGTCAGCTTGGTACCAACGTGTTAAGTTTTCAGTCGTTAAAACATCGGTAGGGGAACCTTGGGCGACCAACTTCCCATCATGAATTAATAACACTTTATCTGCATATAGCGCGGTTAGGTTCAGGTCATGTAATACACAGCAAACGCCTAACGGTCGTTGACGGGTAAGTTGATGTAGTAACCGTAAGCTATGTTGTTGGTGGTATAAATCAAGTGCTGAAGTGGGTTCATCAAGAAACAAACAAGCGGGTTGAGCTGTGGGTTGCCATAATTGCGCTAATACTCGAGCCAATTGAACGCGTTGCTGTTCCCCCCCTGAAAGCTGGCGGTAGTCTCGCTGGCGTAGTGATTGGCAACTGGTTTGTGATAAAGCTTCATCAATGGCGGTGTGTTTATGTTCTGAACCGTAGGGGGTTCTCCCCATCGCAACAACATCTTCGACAGTAAAAGCAAATTGTAAGTGGCTATGTTGTTTCATGACGGCACGTTTTCGTGCCAGTGCATTGTGGTCCCAGTCAAGCATCGCTCGGCCTTCAATAAAGCATGTGCCATGAGTTGGGGTGTTATAGCCTGTTAGCAATTTTAATAGGCTGGATTTCCCTGCGCCATTGGGGCCAATAATTACCACGAATTCCCCTTGCTCAATAGATAAACTCACATTATCTATAAGCGTCTTTTCACTGATTTTATACGATAAATTTTGGGCTTCTAACAAGAACGGTTTTGTTTGCATTTTTAGATCCTCCCTGCAGGCTGTCGCAAAATGAGCCATAAGAAGTAGGGGCCACCAATTAACCCTGTCAGTAAACCAACAGGAATTTCAGCAGGTGCAACCGCAGTCCTCGCAACAGTATCGGCAATCAGTAATAACCCCGCACCGACGATAGCGGAACCAGGAATGAGCCAACGATGATCAGGCCCAAGCGTCATACGAATGAGGTGCGGAACAACGAGGCCGACAAAACCAATAACACCGCTCATAGCAACAGCACAACCAACTAAAATGGCACTGAGGAATAATAAAATAAATTTGGTTCTTTCGACATTAAGCCCGAGGTAATGTGCATCTTCATCCCCTAATTGCAGAATATTGAGTTTATTTCCCTGCATTAAGCAGACAGCACAAATAGGCAGAATAACGGAAGCTGCGATGGTCAATGATGTCCAATCAACATTACCGAGTGTCCCCATCATCCATAAGCTAAATGTTCTGAGTTGTTGGTCATTGCTGATATAGCTAAGAACACCAATGAATGACATGCACAGGGCATTGATAGCGATGCCCGCAAGAAGTAATTTTGCGAGGTTGCCATTTGATGAACGATTTAAGCTAAAAATAATAAAAGAAACGGCTAGGCTTCCGATAAAAGCGGCAGCAACATGGCCATATCCTTGCATCACGGTAGGTAATGAAACCGAGAAAACAATAAATGCAGCAACGGATAGGGCTGCGCCGCTGCTGATACCGAGTAAGCTAGGATCGGCGAGGGGATTACGAAATAACCCTTGCATAATGGCACCAGACACCGCCAAAGCAAGGCCGACTAAAATGGCAATTAACACACGAGGAAGGCGGATATTCAGCCATATCTGCCAATCCGAGTCTGTGGCAGATGCCTGCCACAGTGCTTTTAATGAAAAGTTCATTGCGCCTGCATTCGACGCGATGAGAACTAAGCCACCAAGTGCGAACAATAAAACGATAATCACCAAAAATGGGTTTTTAAAGCGACTCATTGGGATTTTTCTAATGCCTCACGTAGTTGTTTCATGACTTCAGGCGTACCTAAACTGAAGGTGAGCATGCCGACATCATCAACAACCAGAAGCGCTTTATTTTTCCCCGCGGGGGTCATTGACATTCCTTGTAATTTCCACACATTTTCTATTCCGCCTAATGATTTAACCCCTTCTTTGGTGAAAATGATTAAATCGGGTTGGCTTGATAGCAAACCTTCTTGGGATAGAGGACGATAGCTGTCGAAGCTGCTCATGGCATTTTTTGCACCGACTGCGTTAATCACGCTGTCTGCCGCGGTGTGCCGTCCTGCTGCTAAAGGCATAACACCACCGTGGCTCATAATGAACAGGACTTTTTTATCGATAGGAGTTGTATTTACTTGGCTGAGCTGTTGGTTAAATTGATCAACTAATTGCTTTCCTTGCTCTGTTTTACCGACCACGTTAGCGATGGTGGTAATTTTTTCTGGAATGGCTTCTAAACTGGGTTTCCCTGTCACCTTGATAATTTTTACGCCACTTTTTTCGATTTGCGAGAGAGCCATTGAGGGTTTGGCTAACTCACTCGCAAGGACTAAAGTCGGGCGCATTGACAGCACACCTTCTGCGTTAAGCATACGCATATAGCCCACATCAGGGAGTTTGGTGGCTTGCTCTGGGTGAAGGCTGGTGCTGTCACGGGCGACGAGCTGTTCCTGTGCTCCGAGTTCATACACAATTTCCGTCACATCACCCCCTAAGGTGACGATACGTTCTGCTGCATAAGAACCAAAAGAGATAAACAGCGTTGATAAGATTAGAAGCCATTGTTTCATAATAAGTTACCTATTTTAAATGCGGGGTAATGCGGTGACTTGTTGGCGCCATTGCTCTTGCTCTGGAGTCCCTTCCGTACGCTGCCCATACATTTGTGCGATTTGATTTCCTTGGTTATCGAAGACTTCAAGGCTAGTCACATGGCCATCTTGTGTTGGCTTGCGTGTGACCCAGCATTCGGCAATCCCATTTTCAATCATGTGCAAGGTGAAATCAGGATTGAAAATATTTAGCCACTTTAAGTCTGAACCTTCACTTTGATATGGCATGATTTTTTTGATTTCACCAGTAAAAATTTGCACACATCCGCGGTTGCCCACAAAAATCATAATTTCGTTTTGATCTTTGAACGCAGTATTAATCAGCTGATTGAAGGAATCATTAGGCACTTTCCATGCTAAATCATCGCTAACCGCAGCGAAAACTTGCTGGCGGCTGAGGTTATTTTTCTTGAGTAGAACAAAGAACTGGTGAACGTCCGTCATGTTGCGCCACTCTTGCTCTAACTGTTGTTTCAGTTCTTCGCTGACGGGCTGATTAGTAAATGCAGCCGCAGGCTCGTGAGTTAACTCGGCATTGTCTGGCGTAGCGTATTTTTCAATCAGTGCTTGCCATGCCGCCATATCCGTTTCATCGGTGGTGTAAACTTTATGTAGTGCATCACCTTGTTTATCAAAGAATTGGATACTGTGACGTTCACCGTGCTTACTGTCTTCTGTCAAAGCAAATATAGCGTCCCAATGGCTAAAAAACATCCGTAAATCAAGAGCTCGAGGGTTTAAAATCAAACCGCCATGGGGGCTAAATGTCGCATTGTCATAACGGCCAACTTGCTCATGAACCACATACTCGTTACGGGTAATCGCTTTCACTTTTCCAACAGTGGCTAATTCTGTCAATAAAGTGGGGGCATCGACGTTTAAACGAACCGCTTTGTCGTGGCCAACACGACTATGCAGCAGCTGAGCTTCAGATACATTTAAATAAGCGGCGAGATCGCGAGCGTATTTGGCTTTGTTATCTGTTTTTGCTTGTTGGTAACGCTCGTAAAGTGCTGAATTCACGTTTATCTCCTTAATATTGTGTGAATTACCATTGGAAGCTGACAAGCAGCTTGGCATTACGTCCATCTTGAGGAATGCCTTGTGATGAGTAATATTCTTTATCAAAAGCATTGCCTAATACGACACTGGTTCCTAACCCTTTGAGTTGCCCGTCACCTTGGTAGCTGACGTAGAAGTCATGCACGGCATAGCCCGCTTGTTGTTCTGCTTTAGAAGCTTTATTGAATTCAGTATGGCGTGTGAATTCGCCTAACCAGCCCACGGAAAAACCGCTGTCTGAGATAGGCACGGCCAGATTACTGGTGACAGAATCAGGCTTAATTGATGTGATGGATTTTCCATTAGATTCATCTTTTCCTTCAGTATGGTTATAAGCCAAACTCCAGTTGAAATAGTCTGTTTTATAATCCATTGAGGCATCCCATCCCCAAATTTTGGCACGTTTAGTATTGATTGATGTGGTGTAGTTATTTTGCAGAACATATCTATCAACATTCACATATGTGTTGATGTAATCTTTCGCTTTGGTATCAAAATAGCTGGCTTTAAATTGCAGGTTGTCACGATCCATCAATAGGTCATCGAAACGTAAGCCAAATCCATACTCAGCAGTACGGGTTGATTCAGGTTTCAGGTTAGGATTGGGTCTCCATCTATTGACGATTGGCCCCATTTGGAAGTGGACCTCGTCGTTATACATTTCCATCATGGAAGGGGCTCGGAAGGCTTCTGAATATGACGCAAATAGCATTGACCACTCTGTTGGTGTAATGCTAACGGCACCTTTAGATGACCATTTGCCTTTTTTCACATCTTCATTGCCATCTGATGTGGCTTTATAGTGGTCATAACGCGTACCGACAATAAAGGAAACAGGCAAATCTTTTAGGCTAATTTCATCTTGTAAAAAGCCGGATGCAAAGGTGATGTCCGCATCGGGGAATTGGGTGGTGGCAGCATAAGGAGTTTGTTTTTGCTTATAAGCTTCACTGCCGTAAGTTAGATTATGCGACGCTAATGGCAAGTCATAAAAGTTAGAGCGGTTATCTGCTTTTATGCCATAGGTTTTTTGTGTTCGGCCTTCATAGGGGGTTCCTTGGCCTTTTGCCGTAATGTTTATATCGGAGTAATAAGGCGTGACTTTAAAATTTAACCAGTCCTGTGAACCTGGCTTAATTTGATAAGTCAGCTGAGCATCACGTTGGCGGGTGGTGCGGTTCACTTTTAGATTGTCACTCCCTGCATTAATTTCTTGCGGGTTTTTAGGCTCATTGGCATCGTTGTTGTAGTAACGCATTTGGCCTGATAATTTCTGTGTATCATCGATTTGCCATGTACCTTTCGCCAGCAGGTTACCGATGGTTTCTTTGTTTTTCATGTCATCGCCATTACTCATGCGGACATTACCAGTTTCTTTGGTAACAAAGCTGAAGAGGCCATCAAGGTTATCACTACGGCCAAACGCAGTGCCGCCGAAACCGAAACTATGATCGCCGGTAGCAGCTTCAGTAAAGACACGGAAACCGTGGTCTTGGCCTTCACGCAACAAGTCTTTGGCATCAACAGTTTCCCAAGCAATCACACCGCCCATAGCACCACTGCCATAGAGTAGAGCAGAAGGGCCGCGAATGATTTCAACTTGTTTAATCAGTGCGGGGTCGATAAAGGTGCCATTGACGTGGCCTGTATCTGTGCCTTGGCGAATACCATCAACCAAAGTCAAAATGCCGCGTCGATCAAACCCACGCATATAAATATCTTGTCCATTCGCTCGGCTGGTTCCCGTGACGCCAATCCCTGGGACTTTACGTAAAATATCATTGACCGTGCTGGCCGTTTTTGTTTCAGGTGAATTATTTTTGATCACCGTGACCATCATCGGGGTTTCGAAGCTGTCACGTTCGCTCCCTGTCGCATAGACGGTCATCACATCATGATGATTTTTTTTGGGGGTTGGCTCTGGTGTTTGTGCGTGAGCACTTGCTATCACGCCTAAGATGGCGCTGGTCAGGACTGACATTCGCAAAACAGGGGACATAATTGTGATACTCCATATAGTTTTTATCTGTATTAAGCAGAGTGAATTCGTATTAATTGATGATGTTGAGTTGGTCTGGAGGACCTGAATTCGGTATGACACAGGAAAAATTGCATGTAAGTAGTGTCTGAACATAGCAAGAGGAGTAAACAAATAATGAAGCTATAAAGCTGAGGTAATAGCAGGCTATGGTTTTATGGTTAGCCGTACTACTTTGGATGTGGCACATTAATGCTACCGCTGTGCGATAGTCAGGTATCGAGTGGCTATCCTTGCTAGTTCGATATTTAGCAGCACAAATGTGAAATACAGACGTCAGTTTAAACTCCATAAGAAACCTTTTCCTATGTTTAGATTAAGCTGGCTGCCTGGATAATTACTCTAGGTGGCTTGCGAATTAAATTTTGGTACGACTTATTTTGGGTCTGGCTTACTTAGTTAAGATCAATTTACCGGTACGTGTTTGTCTCAATTGATAAAGTTCGCCATTATGTTGAATTGAGACCTTACCAGCAGGGCCCAATAATTGTTGGCTTTCTATCACGTCAGTTTTTACGGTGTGTTTTGCCGTTTCGACGGTATTTTCTGCAACTGGGGCTGTCATATTATTTACCATACTAAGTTTGTTGATAATCGAAATGATATTGAGAATGATTATCTTTAGAATAATTACTAATATCAAGCAATTTTCACAATCAAACAACAAAAGAGCCACAAATAACTAAGTTAGTACGAAAAAACAGCATTAATCTAGTGGATCCTCACTGGCCGGGCTATAATCGAATGTATCCATTCATTGCATGGGTGAATAAAATGAAAATATTACTATTAGGTGCGACAGGCCTTGTGGGCAGCCATGTTTTATCATTGGCACTTGCAGATTCTCGTGTGACTCAGGTGATAGCGCCAACACGATATGCATTAGCAGAGCATGAGAAATTACAAGCACCTATTGTTGATTTTAACCATTTACCGGACGACGCTGCATTATGGGAAGTCGATGCTGTGATTTGTGCGCTGGGCTCAACCCTCAAAGCGGCGGGCTCGAAGGCGGCATTTCGCCTAGTAGACTACACCTATCCATTAACCTGTGCACAGCTGGCCAAAAAATGGCATTGCCCAACATTTGTATTGACTTCTGCGTTGGGGGCAAATGCGAAGTCACCATTTTTCTATAGTCGAGTGAAAGGGCAGCTTGAACAAGATTTAATGTCACTGGGGTTTGATTCTTTAACTTTAGTTCGCCCGAATGTGATTAGTGGTGACCGCCAAAAAGTGCGTTTGGGTGAAGTCGTTGTGATCCGTATTATTTCCTGTCTATCATCTATATTGCCCGCGAGCTGCCAAGTTAGCCCCGCAACAAATATTGCGAAAGCATTATTTGAGGCTGCAATAAATCCCACTAAAGGGGTTCATGTTATTTCATCTAAACAGCTTATATAACACTGGGTAGTTCATTTTTCTTTTGAGTGTTATAGGGAATAGATAAAAATATTCATTTTTTGATGAAGGTAACATTCTGTAATAAAACTGTAATAAAAATGTAACAATTAGGTGTTTTCACTTATTGTTACCACTAAATTATTGTCATATTTTTGCCTGCTTGTACTTTTAGCCGGGGTTGAATATGTCAATATTTAAAGAACAACCAGATATACCAGTCACAATGTCGAAGTCTGAAATCGACGCTAAATATAAATACTGGCGATTACACTTAATGATTGTCAGTTATATTGGCTATGCCGTTTTTTATTTCACACGCAAAAGCTTTAATTTTGTTATGCCTGAAATGCTAACTGATTTAGGTATTACAAAGGCCGATATAGGGATGGTTGGAACCGCATTCTACCTGACTTATGGGGCATCTAAATTTCTTTCTGGCATCATTGGTGACCGTTCAAATCCACGTTATTTTATGGGGATTGGCTTGATAGCAACAGGCGTTGTAAACATCCTGTTTGGGCTAACCTCTTCAATCAGTATGTTTATCGTGTTGTGGATGGTAAATGCCTTTTTCCAAGGTTGGGGTTGGCCGCCTTGTGCAAAAATACTTAACACATGGTATTCACGTAATGAACGAGGGCTCTGGTGGGCCATTTGGAATACATCACATAATATTGGCGGCGCGATAATTCCAATTCTATCGGGCGGTGTCGCATTAGCCCTTGGCTGGCGCTATGGGATGATCATTCCGGGAATTATTGCCATTGTGATTGGTATTGGATTATGTATTTTATTACGTGATAGGCCTCGGACAATGGGCTTACCGACGGTTGGTGAATGGCGAAATGATCTTGAAGAATTAAAATATGAAGCCAAAGGGGCGGGTTTACCTTTAGGCAAAATATTGAACGAATATATCTTTAAAAATAAAGTGTTATGGGTTCTTGCTATTTCATATGCGGTGATTTACATCGTCAGAACAGGGATAAATGACTGGGCAAACCTGTATTTAATTGAAGAACACGGTTTTAATTTATTGTCGGCCAATGCTGTCGTCATGATGTTTGAAATTGGCGGTTTCTTTGGTGCGATTGTTGCAGGATGGGGCTCCGATTTAATCTTTAAAGGAAATCGTGCGCAAATGAATGTCATTTATGCGCTCGGGATTATTATCACGTCATTCTGTTTATGGATTGTTCCTGTTGATAACGAATATGTATTTTCTTTCTTATTCTTTATGACTGGGTTCTTCATTTTTGGTCCTCAATTTTTGATTGCGATGGCAGCCGCTGAAAACTCGCATAAAAATGCTGCAGGTGCTTCAACTGGGTTTGTTAGCTTGTTTGCCTATATTGGTGCATCAATCGCGGGGTATCCATTATCAATCGTTATTGAAAAATACCAATGGAATGGCTTCTACTCCTTGTTATTAACTCTATCAATTTTCTTAATTTTGTTATTAATTATTGCAATGATAATGACGAAGAAAAAAGTTAGCGTAGAAGGTTAATGCAGACTGGTTTGTTAGCAACAGAGCCCACAAATGTGGGCTTTTTTCATTTGAGAGCTACCCCTGAATCTGAGCTAATGAACCATACAAATCATAAAGCGTTTCATATTCATCTTGTGAATAACAAGGATTTATCTCCCAACTAAATGGTTTGACGACTGTCATGATGCACTGAATTTTATATTTTTGTGTAAACGTTTACACTAAGTCGAGATTGATCACAGAATCTTATCCCAACTCGTTGTTATACTCCGTAGCAATGGTACGTTGGAAGACAGATTGTAATTTAGGCTGTATTGGGGGAAGAGAAATGCAACAGGTTGAAATACTCGTTACAGGTGGGCTTGGATATATCGGTAGTCATACTTGTGTTCAATTAATAAAAGCAGGGCTATCACCAGTTATTATAGATAATTTGTGTAATGCAAAGAAAGAAGTGCTTAATCGTATTGAGGTATTAACCGGTGTACGTCCGGTATTTTATCAATATGATGTCCGAAACGAGCAACAGCTCTCCTCTGTTTTTTCTTCTCATCAATTTCATTCAGTTATTCATTTTGCAGGGTTAAAAGCGGTTGGGGAATCGGTAGAAAAACCCCTTAGATACTATGATGTTAATTTCAATGGAACATTGGTATTACTGCGCTGTATGCAAGAAGCAAACGTGAAAAGCTTGATTTTTAGTTCGTCAGCCACGGTATATGGTGAACCCAGCCATTTACCTATCACTGAAGCGTTTCCAACGGGTAATACTCAAAGCCCTTATGGCACCAGTAAATATATGGTTGAGCGTTGTTTATCTGATGTATTTCGCTCGGATCCGTCATGGTCATTAACATTATTACGTTATTTCAACCCGGTTGGTGCCCACCCATCAGGTTTAATAGGCGAAGACCCGCAAGGGATCCCAAATAATTTAACGCCTTATATCACCCAGGTAGCGATAGGAAAAAGAGAAAAACTGGTGATTTATGGAAACGATTACCCTACGGTGGATGGAACAGGAGTTCGTGATTATATTCATGTTATGGATTTGGCTGATGGCCATGTTGCTGCCCTGCAAGGGGTTGGCAATCAAGCTGGGTTACATTGCTACAATCTAGGTACGGGTAACGGCACCAGTGTTTTGCAGATGTTGCACGCCTTTGAAAAAGCAGTTGGAAAAGCCATTCCTTATGTGATTGAACCACGCCGTGCTGGGGATATCGCAGAATATTGGTCAACACCAGAAAAAGCATACCGTGAACTCGGATGGCAAGCGGAGCGAACCCTAGAGGATATGGCGACTGACAGCTGGCGTTGGCAATCAAATAATCCCAATGGCTATGAGGTTTAGGAGATAAATGAAATGAATACAATGCCATTTAACCCGTCTGATTGCCCTCATCGTCGTTATAACCCATTAACGGGGCAGTGGGTTCTGGTGTCTCCTCATCGAGCAAAACGACCGTGGAGCGGTAAAGATGAAAAACCATCAATAGAGGAGTTGCCTCAATATGATGAGCATTGTTTTCTTTGCCCGGGTAATACACGGGTTTCAGGGGAAGTGAATCCTAACTATCAGGGAACTTATGTCTTCCAAAACGACCATGGTGCGCTATTAGCACAACCCTGCGCCCAACCTGATAATCAATCTGAATTGTTTCAGTCACAATCGGTGAGTGGTGTTAGCCGAGTGATCTGTTTTTCACCTGATCACAGTAAAACGTTGCCAGAACTGTCGGTATCTGACATTGAAGGCGTTGTCGAAACATGGCAACAACAAATTGCTGAGTTAGGTGCGCGTTACACTTGGATTCAAGTTTTTGAAAATAAAGGGGAAATAATGGGGTGTTCTCAACCTCATCCTCATGGACAAATTTGGGCGAGTGATTTTTTACCGAATGAAATTGCACGCAAGGACCATTTTCTCGCGCAATATTATCAACGCCATGGTCGTAACTTATTGACCGATTACATTAAAGCGGAACAGCAAGATGGTTCACGGATTGTTGTCGAAACTGAAGAGTGGATTGCTCTTGTCCCTTATTGGGCGGCTTGGCCATTTGAAACCATGCTGTTGCCGAAACGACACATTCGACGTATGGATGAAATGAATGAAACTATTCGTGCAGACCTTGCTGTTGCGCTAAAAAAACTCACAAGCCGTTACGATAATCTATTTCACTGTTCTTTCCCATATTCAATGGGGTGGCACTTTGCGCCTTTTATGAATGACAGCCAAGGCATTGAACATTGGCAATTACATGCCTTGTTTTATCCACCATTATTGCGCTCAGCGACAGTGAAAAAATTCATGGTGGGTTATGAAATGTTAGCGGAAACCCAGCGGGACCTCACACCTGAACAAGCCGCACAACGTTTGCGTGATGTGAGTGACTGCCATTATAAACAAAGCTAAACCGCTAAATCATTTATCAAATTACAATTAACTTAGCTGTTTGCTGGGTTAAGCAAATTACGCATTAAGGATAATTAAAAATGGAAACGTTAAAGCAAACTGTTGCCTCCTCGTTTGAAAAGACCTTTGGTTATCAACCTGAAATTTATGTTCAAGCCCCAGGGCGCGTGAATATTATCGGTGAACATACTGACTACAATGATGGTTTTGTATTGCCTTGTGCCATTGACTACCAAACGATGACCGCCGCGTCAAAACGAGATGACCGTATAATCCGAGTCGTTGCGGCTGATTACCATAATGAGTGCGATGAATTCAGTTTAGATAGCGAAATTGCATTTTTGCCTGAAAAAATGTGGGCAAACTATATTCGCGGTGTCGTGAAGTTTCTTTTACAACGCGGGCTTTCATTTAACGGTTGCGATATTGCTGTGAGTGGAAATGTACCGCAGGGGGCAGGTTTGAGTTCTTCTGCCTCACTCGAAGTGGTGATTGGGCAGACACTGAAAGCATTGTATCAATTAGATATTAGTCAACAAGATATCGCACTGAATGGCCAACAAGCGGAGAACCAATTTGTCGGTTGTAACTGCGGCATTATGGACCAACTTATTTCAGCTTGTGGTGATGAAGGTCATGCTCTATTGATTGATTGCCGCAGTTTAGCGCTATTTCCTATTTCCATCCCTGATGATTTGGTTGTGATGATAATCAATTCAAATAAACAACGTGGCTTGGTTGGAAGTGAATACAATACTCGTCGCCAACAATGCGAAGAAGCCGCTAATTTGTTTGGGGTGAAAGCGTTACGCGATGTCACTTTTGATGAGTTTTTACAGAAGCAGCATCAATTATCCCCTGTTGTTGCTAAGCGAGCCAAGCACGTGATCAGTGAAAACGAGCGAACTTTGGCAGCAGCAAAAGCATTAACACAGAATGATTTATTGCAGCTAAGCGAGCTAATGGCGCAATCACATATTTCTATGCGTGATGATTTTGAAATTACAGTTCAAGAAATTGATACTTTAGTGGATATCGTTAAGTCGGTTTTAGGTACTCAAGGTGGGGTGCGAATGACTGGCGGAGGCTTTGGTGGTTGTGTGGTGGCATTAATGCAGCAACAATGTGTGCAGCCTGTAATTGACGCAGTAGAAGCGCAATACCAGAAAGCGACAGGTCTGCAAGCCGATATTTATGTTTGCCAACCAAGCTCAGGTGCGAGTGTGGTAAGTTAAAACCAAATTAACATATTGAAAAAGTTGATATAACATGCTGTTTAATCAAGAAAAAAATCAAACACCCAAAGTCATAGTGTTAACCAATAAAAATGGTATAGAAATGACCCTGACAAGTCTAGGGGCAAGCTGGATGAGCTGTATTCTGCCGCTAGCGAGTGGAAAACGGGATGTCGTTTTAGGTTCACCGAATGTGGAGCAACACGCAGAGCAGGATGTGTATTTGGGCGCGACCGTTGGGCGCGTGGCTAACCGTATCGCAAATGCCCGTTTTTCCATTCACGGTGAAAATTACTCAGTATCAGCCAATCAAGGGGCGCATTGTTTACATGGCGGGAAAGATAATTTTAGTTATCGTATTTGGGCTGTTTCGCAACTGAGTGCCCAAAAGGTAATTTTTTCACTTACCTCACCGGATGGTGATCAAGGTTTTCCAGGGGAATTGCGTGTTGAAGTGAGTTATGAGTTAACAGATGAAAATCAAGTGATTATCCGTTATAAACACCAAACTACGAAGGTCTGCCCTGTAAATCTAACCAACCATACTTACTTTAATTTGGCGGGGGAGGGTAGCGAAAAAACGGTGTTAGATCACGCTCTGACGATACACGGTGATTATTATTTACCAACAGATAAAACAGGGATCCCGAGTGGAGAGTGGCGTGATGTCACTGGTAGTAATTTTGACTTTCGCCAAAGCAAACTCATTGGTCGTGATTTTCTACAAGACAATGACCAAGTTGCCGCTGGGGGCTATGACCACACTTTTGTGCTTGATTCAGCCTGTATCGATGGGCGCAAAGCGGTAGCATCGTTGAGCGCTCCTGAGGGAGACGTAAAAATGAATATTTTTACAACGATGCCCACCATGCAGCTTTATACCGGGAATTATTTGGTTTCAGTCGCAGGTAAAACCAAATCGTATGCGCCTTTTTCCGGGGTGGCATTTGAAACGCAGTTTCCTCCTGATGCCGTTAATCATCCCGAATGGGGAGAGCGATACAGCCCAATTTCACAGCCTAATCAAATTTATTGTAGTGAAACCTGTTATCAATTTATGTTCTAAATCTAGACATCATTAACACCGCATCTCCGCGGTGTTTTCTTTTTTGCACCATAAACCCATTATTTTAATTTAAATAATTTTAATATGCGCTATGCCATTGTTTTTAATCCTAGGGCATTGTTTAATAAGCCATCCTAATTGTAGAGGTATACGATGGCGACAATCAAAGATGTGGCAAAAGAAGCCGGTGTGTCGGTTGCAACTGTTTCTCGAGTGATTAACCAATCACCGAAGGCGAGTCAAGCTTCTATTGTCTCAGTAAAGAGTGCAATGAATAAGCTGGGTTATCGTCCCAATGCCGCAGCTCGTGCTCTTGTGAACCAAAGCTCAAATACCATTGGGGTGTTAGTTAACGATGTTTCCGACCCTTTTTTTGGCGTGATGGTCAAAGCCGTTGATGGCGTAGCGCATAAAAACGGTAAACATATTCTGATTTGTAATGGTTACCATAACGCAAAGGAAGAGCGCCAATCTATTGAGCTGTTGATCAACAACCGCTGTGATGCTCTGGTGATCCACTCTAAAGCCCTTGATGATGCAGAATTGCTACAATATGCGAAAGAAGTCCCAAGTATGGTACTGATAAACCGCCATATTGATGAAATTGCAAACCGCTGTATTTCATTAAATAATTACAAGGGCGCTTATTTAGCGACAGAGCATCTCATTCGACATGGCCATACTAAAATTGCGTACATTTCTTCAAATCACCAAATTGAGGATGCGGTGCAACGTTTACAAGGTTATCGGGATGCATTAAAAAATAATGGTATTCAACTGTCTGATAGTTATATTGAATATGGCGTGCCGTATGGAGAAGGTGGAGAGCAAGCGATGACGAACTTGCTGATAAAATCGCTCGAAATTACAGCGGTCGTGGGTTATAACGATTTTATGGCTGCAGGAGCCATCGCAGTATTAGATGAAAATGAAATTCACTCGCCAGAACAGGTCTCAGTGATTGGTTTTGATGATGTGTTGATTGCCCGCTATATCCACCCACGCTTAACAACCATTCGTTACCCTATCCAAATGATGGCAGAAAAAGCCACCCAGCTAGCACTCTCTTTAGCGAGAGGGGAAAAAACAACAGGTGAAAGCTTGATTTACTCTCCGACATTGGTTCAGCGTAATTCAGTTAGACCTTTGCACGTTTAACTCCTATATAGGTCATAGAATGACATTATTTTGTGTAAACGTTTTCATTCATATTTGATGGAGTTCACGGTTTTACTATAAAACAGATTTCCTGCCATCACTATTTTTCTATCTATCAATGATTTTTTGTATTAATTTCGGCTAGTTAGCTCATTAAGTTAATATTTTAGAGGATATTGTGAAAATATGTGATTCATTTAACGGTGAAATTCTGTGGTAACGTTTACACTTACTTCGTTATCATTTGGTGAAGGAATTTGATTATGCAAACTGAAGGGGTTGGGTTAAGCACATTAGATTACGGAATATTCATTCTGTATGTGCTTGTCATTATTAGTGTTGGTCTTTGGGTTTCTCGAGATAAAAAAGGGCAAAAAAAAGGTACAAAAGACTATTTTCTAGCAGGAAAAACATTACCTTGGTGGGCAATCGGTTCTTCATTGATTGCGGCAAATATCTCAGCAGAGCAGTTTATTGGTATGTCGGGCTCTGGCTTTTCAATAGGTTTGGCCATCGCATCCTATGAATGGATGGCAGCATTAACACTGATTATTGTCGCAAAATACTTTATGCCAGTGTTTATTGATAAAGGTATTTTTACTATTCCAGAGTTTGTTGAAAAACGTTTTAATAAAACGTTAAAAACAATCTTAGCGGTATTCTGGTTGGCATTATTTATCTTTGTTAACTTAACATCAGTTCTTTATTTAGGGTCGTTAGCATTACAAACAATCCTTGGTATCCCAATGCATTATGCTATTTTTGGCTTAGCATTATTTGCAGTGATTTACTCGCTTTATGGCGGTTTGTCTGCAGTTGCATGGACGGATGTGGTACAAGTTTTCTTCTTAATTTTAGGCGGTTTTTTAACCACGATAATGGCAGTGAGCTATATTGGTGGTGATGCAGGGTTATTCGCGGGTATGAGTCGTATGGCCAGCGAGGCACCTGCGCATTTTGAAATGATCTTAAGCCCAGACAACCCGCAATTTAGCAATTTGCCGGGTATTGCCGTGTTAATTGGTGGGTTATGGGTTGCCAATTTATATTACTGGGGCTTTAACCAATATATTATTCAACGTGCATTAGCCGCTAAATCGATTAATGAAGCGCAAAAAGGTTTGGTTTTCGCGGCATTTCTCAAACTTATTGTCCCAATCCTCGTTGTCGTACCCGGTATCGCGGCATATGTGATTGTTTCTGATCCAGCGTTATTGGCAGGATTAGGTACGATGGCACAAGAGCATATACCTACGCTGGCACAGGCAGATAAAGCTTACCCATGGTTAACGCAGTTCTTACCCGTAGGCGCTAAAGGGGTTGTATTTGCTGCATTAGCTGCAGCGATTGTCTCTTCTTTAGCTTCCATGCTGAACTCAGTAGCAACTATTTTCACCATGGATATTTACAAAGAA
Source organism: Providencia sp. PROV032 (assembly GCF_028484875.1). Classification (NCBI taxonomy): domain Bacteria; kingdom Pseudomonadati; phylum Pseudomonadota; class Gammaproteobacteria; order Enterobacterales; family Morganellaceae; genus Providencia; species Providencia sp. PROV032. Next base: position 14,013 of record NZ_JAMPSX010000023.1, on the reverse strand, counting down.
TACATTGCTCCATCCACATCTGATCACAAATTAGTGAATGTTGGGCGGGTTAGTGCGGTTGTTGCCTTAATTGTTGCCTGCTTTATCGCCCCATTACTGGGTAACATTGGACAAGCTTTCCAATATATTCAGGAATATACGGGGTTAGTTAGCCCAGGTATCTTAGCTGTCTTCTTATTAGGCTTGTTTTGGAAGAAAACCAATGCGAAAGGGGCGATCATCGGTGTACTGCTCTCCATCCCATTTGCATTATTCTTAAAACTGATGCCATTAGGTATGCCATTCCTAGACCAAATGATGTACACCTTCTTCTTTACTGCGGTGGTGATTGGTTTGATAAGCTTAACAACAGCAAAAGAAGATGACTGTGAGGGGGCAATTATCCTAACGTCAGAGACATTTAAAACCTCAAAAGGCTTCAATATTGCGTCATACGCAATTATGGTTATCTTATGCGTTTTATATGCACTGTTCTGGTAACGAAATACATCTAACAACCTGATAAATAAAATGATAACATTAGGCGGGAAAGGTAACTCCCGCCTTATTTTTTGTGTTTGTTAAGCAAAATAATGGTTATCATCAAAACTGAAATTGGATTAACTATCTATTGCCACTAACCCGCAAGAAAAAGCTATCTCATTGATAATTCGATTCTGTCTATGAGATAGCTGTCAGAGCCGTAAAAATATTGCGATTAACGTTTAAATGACAACGTTGCTACCGCCACACTTTCATCACATTGTTCTCTATTTTCAAATGGTTGCTTATACTTAGTTAATAACATCCATTCACCAGCAGGTAAATGCTTAATTGAAATAATGCCATCATTATTACTCGTCACCGAATACTCCGCAGTATGTGGCGGGTGCTTTGATTCGTTATTAGCTGCATGACTGTGGCTATGATTATGACTATTTTTAATATATTCAGCAGAATCTATTTCAACTTGGCTATGACTAAGTGGCTTACCGCGGTAAAAAACCTGAAATAAATCTACCTGCTCATTATTAGAAAAAATATTATTAATTGGGACTATTTCTAACTCTTGCCCTATAGGTTTAAAGATATAACTATCTAATTTTAGATTTCCGTCACTCACGACCGTTTTAGCGAATTTAACGCTGAATTGGCAATAGCTCGCTTGTTCTGCTTGTTGCTTATCTAGTGGCCGCCAACCCTTCTTAGTTCTAGACCAAAACATCGGTTTCATATTTGTTGATATAATAAAGTTTTCTGTATTTTTTAGATGTTGCTTATATTCATAGACATAATCTGTTTCTGTGCTTTCTAATGGTTCACTTCCTTGTTCTGTCGTTATTCGCGGTAATACAAAGTAATCCTGCCGATTAGGTAAACGTCCTTTCGACGGGAAATCATGGCCATAGCCAATCTCAGCAATAATACGGTCGCTTATTGGCTTAGCAGTGAGCCAAACATCATGAGCGGACGCTATAGATGTCATCAATAATGTGGATAAACTAATCGTAATTAATTGGTATTTCATTTCAGTATTCCTATTTACCATTGGTAACTAACAAAAACATTAACAGAGCGGCCCGCAATAGGAGCACCTTGAATTGAATTCGCTTGTTTATTTAATGCATTATCTAAAACTAACGCAGCGGTTACGCCTTTTAGATTTTCGAGAGGTTGATAATCCACAGAAAATGTATTTAAAACATAGCCTGCTTGAGTGTCCGTGCCTGTTTTCACATGGCGTGCTGGCGCGACAAAAGTGCCTCGCCAACCGACGGATACGCCACTGAGTGATGTGGGTATTTCTAGAGAAGTGACCAGCGTATCAGGACTTAAATTTCCTAACCATTCACGATTATTAGCATCAATCCCATCAGTGTGGTTATAGGATAGGCCTAATTTGAAATCACGATGTTCATAACTTGATTGGATATCCCATCCCCAAATTTTTGCTAACGCGACATTATTTGCATAGGTAATTCCCTTTTTTCTATCAACATGCGTTGCTATATAATTTTTCGCATGGGTATTAAAGTAGCTGCCTTTCAGTTCGATGTTATCTCCCTCAGAGAAAATAGAATCAAATGTCAGGCCCGCTCCAATCTCCTGTGAATGATTAGTTTCAGGCTTTAAGTTTGGATTTGGTACCCAATAATTAGGTTTCCCTCGTGAATAAAAATGTAATCCATCACGATACATTTCTTCCATTGTAGGTGCCCGAAAGGCTGAAGATGCGGAACCAAATAACATCAGCCAATCGGTTGGATTTAATACAATTGCGGCTTTTGGCGAGTAGTTGCTAGCTGTTAAATCACCATATTTTGAATTGCTACTTTGGTAATGGTCATAACGAGTACCAATGATAAAAGTCAGTGGTAAATCGCGTAATGTAATCTCATCTTGGATTAGCCCTGAGTAAAAGTTAATTTTCCCATCAGGGTAGACGGTTTCAGCACCTGAAGGTTGGTGCTTTTGATGATAAAATTCGCCACCTAAAATAATCTGTTGACCAAATAATGGCGATTGGATCATACTCGTGTTTGTTATTTTTGTTCCATAACTTGAGCTATTGCGGTGTTTACTTTTTTGTCCCGCAGGTGTTGAATGAACATCCACTTCAGAAGAATAAAGTAGTGTATTCAAATCAATTAAGCCTGAGTAAGTAGGGTTAAAATGATAATTCATTTGTATATCACGCTGAGTAATATTGCGGTGATAGTATTCTGAATTATCAACACTAGGACTCGTGACTGTTGGGTTGCCAGGTTCTTTTGATTTACTACGATAGTGTTTGATACTGCCGCTTACACTTTGGTTCTCGTCAATCGCATATTCACCTTTGGCAAACAAGCTGTTATTTCCTTCATCATTTGGAGCGGAGTACCCATCTCCTTGATAAATATTACCTCGCTGACGTTGGGTCAGCGAAAGCAAGCCATCAAATTGTGCTGTTCGCCCATATGCCATCGCTCCTGTTCCATAGCTATGGTCCCCTGTTGCCCCTGCAGTAAATACGCGAAAGCCATATTTCTCGTTAGCATCCAGAAAATCTTTTGCATTTGCAGTTCGATAATCAATGACGCCTCCAAGTCCACCACTACCATACAAACTTGACATAGGTCCCCTGACAACCTCAACTTTTTGGATTAAAAATGGGTCGACAAATGTCGCACTTCCCTTGTCCATTCCAGTGTCCTGTTTTACGCCATCAACCAGAACTAAAACCCCATTTTTGTTATAACCCCGTAAGTTAAATGTTTGCCCATTAGTACGACCTACGCCAACTTCACTGAGCCCCGCGATCCCTTTTAACAGCCCCCCCGCAGTCATTGAGGTATGAGTTAATGCCGTATTGTTGTGTATTACATTAACGATGGAAGGTGCTTCAAATTGTTCCGTTTCTATACCTGTTGCTGTGACAGTAATTGTTGAGTCTTTTGCAGTAGAAACGGCAAAACTCGAATTATGGTTCCCTAGAAATAAAATAAAAAAAGTTGCTAATGCTGTTGTTCTCATTAATAAACCCAATATAGATCCGATATGTGTAGGTTATGTTATAACATAACAATATAACTTCAAGTTTTTCTCTCTAATTATTTTGAAATTATTATTTTGGATTTTGCTGCCGATACCACGCTAATTCTCTAATTTGGCCGTGTATCAGCGCGTTATGGGTAAGATCACATTGGACATTAAAGAGAATGTTTCAAAAAGAATTTCAGCGGTAGCCGCCCAAACCCATCTGATTTTATGAGATAATCTTCTTCATACCTATTTTGTATACATTATCGGCAGCTGGCGTAAAAACAATCAACACTAACTCAGTGCTCTCCGATAATAATTGATAAGAAAAGAGAAACTATCGACATGGCAAAATCACCTGCGAAAAAACCAACCAAAGGCTTTGAAGAAACCCTTTGGGATACCGCTAATCAACTGCGTGGTAGCGTTGAATCCTCCGAGTATAAGCATGTGGTACTCAGTTTGGTGTTCCTGAAATTTATCAGTGACAAATTCGAAGCCAAACGTAGCGAATTAATCAAAAATGGTCAGGAAGCCTTTGTTGATATGGATGTTTTCTATCAGCAAGATAACGTTTTCTTTTTGCCGCAACAGTCCCGCTGGTCTTATGTGCAAGAGCGTGCGAAACAAGACGATATCGCCGTTATCATTGATACCGCGTTATCCACCATTGAAAAAAGCAATGCATCACTGACAGGCGCATTGCCGGATAACTATTTTTCTCGCCAAGGGCTTGAACCGAAAAGGCTTGCTTCACTGATCGACAGTATTGAAAACATCGATACCCTTGCCACGGAGTGTGGGGTAGGGGAAGAAGATCTCGTCGGCCGTGTTTATGAATACTTTTTAGGGCGCTTTGCTGCGAGCGAAGGTAAAGGCGGGGGCGAGTTCTATACCCCTAAATCGGTCGTAACCCTACTAGCTGAAATGTTAGAGCCTTACCAAGGCAAAGTGTATGACCCGTGCTGCGGCTCGGGCGGTATGTTTGTGCAATCGTTGAAATTTGTGGAAAGCCATCAAGGGAAAAGTAGAGATATTGCGATTTATGGGCAGGAACTGACCAGCACCACTTATAAACTGGCGAAAATGAACTTGGCGGTGAGGGGGCTTACGGGCAATTTAGGGGAACGCCCAGCGGATACCTTTTTCGCAGACCAGCACCCTGACTTAAAAGCCGATTTTATTATGGCAAACCCGCCGTTTAACTTAAAAGATTGGCGTAATGAAGCCGAGCTGACCAACGACCCACGTTTTGCTGGTTTCCGCACTCCACCGACGGGCAACGCTAACTATGCGTGGATTTTGCATATGTTATCTAAGCTCAGTGAAGATGGGGTTGCCGGGTTTGTGTTAGCCAACGGTTCCATGAGCTCGAATACCAGTGGTGAGGGCGAAATTCGCCAAAAGCTTATTGAAGATGACCGTATTGAGTGCATGATTGCACTGCCCGGCCAGTTATTTTTTACCACGCAAATCCCTGTTTGCCTATGGTTTATCAGTAAAAGTAAACACGCCAGCGCCAAATATGGTTATCGCGACCGCCAAGGGGAAACCTTGTTTATCGATGCCCGTAACCTCGGCACCATGATCAGCCGTACCCAAAAAGAACTTACAGGTGAGGATATCGCCACTATCGCTGATACCTTCCATGCATGGCGCAGTAGCGAAAGTGAACTGAAACGTCGTGTCACCGCCAAAGAAATCAGTATTGAGCAGTATCAAGACCAAGCCGGTTTTTGCAAAGTTGCCTCCCTTGACGATATCAAGGCCAATGATTTTGTACTCACACCGGGGCGCTATGTGGGCGCTGCGGAGGTCGAAGATGACGGCGTGTCGTTTGAAACCAAGATGCAGGAATTGACCCAAACCCTTTATCGCCAGATGGATGAAGCAGCAGAGCTTGATAAAGCTATCCGTAAAAATATGGAGGCGCTGGGTTATGGGGAGTGAGTGGCCTTTAGTCAAACTAGGTGATTACTGTTGCAAAATTGGTAGTGGGGCTACTCCTAAAGGAGGGAGCAGTGTTTATTTAGATTCTGGTGATGTTTGCCTTATCCGTAGCCAAAATATTTATAATGAAGGGTTTGATGAAGGTGGTTTGGTTTATATAGATGAGATTGCTGCTACTAAGCTTAGAAATGTTGTTGTTGAACATAATGATATTCTGCTTAATATCACTGGTGACTCAGTAGCTCGTGTATGTTTGGTTCCAGATGCCTATTTGCCCGCCCGCGTAAATCAGCATGTAGCAATAATTCGACCTAACGTGAAACACTTTGATGCTAGATTTTTACGCTATTTCTTAGCTAGCCCTAAAACCCAGATATTGCTACTAAATTTGTCGAGTGCAGGAGCAACAAGAAATGCATTAACAAAAAGTATGATTGAGAATTTTGAAGTTCCAAAACCATCTCTTGATGTTCAGGCTTTTATTGCAAATATACTTCAAAGTTTAGATAACAAAATAATAAGTAACCGCCAAATCAACCAAACCTTAGAGCAAATGGCGCAGACCCTATTTAAATCCTGGTTTGTGGATTTTGACCCTGTGATTGATAACGCACTAGATACCGGTTTTTTTGAGCAGGACTTAGTGTTTTCGGAAGAGTTATTGCGCCGAGTTGAAGTGCGTAAAATAGTACGAGAAAGTGAAGATTTTAAAGCGTTACCAGAAGATATGCGTCAGTTATTTCCAGATGCTTTTGAAGAGGATACAGAGTCTATATTAGGGCTAGGGGGATGGGTTCCTAAAGGATGGGGAATATCAAAGCTTTCTGATTTTGGTAATATAATTTGTGGAAAAACACCTTCTAAGAAAGAAAAGAATTTCTATGGTAATGACATACCATTTATTAAAATCCCTGATATGCATGGTAATGTATTTATCACTAAAACATCTGATAATCTTAGTTTTGAAGGTGGTAAATCTCAAATTAAAAAACTTATACCGGAAGGCAGCATTTGTGTGAGTAGTATAGCGACTGTAGGTCTTGTATCAATAACTACAGAGCCTGCTCATACTAATCAGCAAATTAATAGTATAGTTCCTCAACATAAATATTTTAGAGATTACCTTTATTTTTCGCTTTTAAATAAAAATAAACACTTTCATGACCTTGCTAGTGGAGGTAGTACGACTTTGAACATGAATACGACATTATTTTCAAATGTTCTTTTTATTCAACCAGATAAACCTATATTGGAGTTATTTCAACGAGAGAGTGGACGATTCTTAGAACGAATAAAACATTCTCTATGTGAAATTGCTGAACTAACAAAACTCCGCGACACTCTCCTCCCTAAATTAATCTCCGGTGAGCTGTCATTAAACGACATCAAAATAGATCTTCCAGAAGAAACACTTATCTAATTTACTCGACCGCTTCACATTTTTCTTATTGTGCAGCGGTTTTTGTTATCGAATCAATTAAACTAGCTTAATTAAAAAACGCGAAAAAAAACAATTTATAAAACAGACAAGAAGCCACTGACATGAGCCATATCTTCACTGAAGCCAAATTGGAACAGGCAATTATTGAACTGCTAGGACAACATGCAAACAATGCAGGAAAAACCTGCTATCCGCATTATGTCGGCAACACAATTCCACGTAAAGACAATAGCGAAGTGTTGATAGTGGACGACTTACGTCAGTACCTTGCTAACCAATATCAAGCAGATGGCATCACTGAAAGTGAAATCACCACGATTGTTCTGCAATTACAATCTTTGCCAGCCAGCGACCTCTACCAAAGTAATAAAACTTTTTGCCATTGGCTCAGTAATGGTTTTTTACTCAAACGCGAAGACCGCAAGCAAAAAGACCTGTATATCGAACTGCTCGATACCCAAACATTGCCTGCTCAATTGGTTAAATTATTTGCTGGGGAAGATATCGCCTCGGAGGCAGATAATAACCGCTATCGGTTAGTTAACCAGTTGGAAATAGAAGGGCAAGCGCGGGACGGTGGAGTACAACTGCGCATCCCTGATGCAATTTTATACGTCAATGGTTTACCGCTGGTGGTCTTCGAATTTAAATCAGCGGTGCGTGGGGAAGAAGCTACCCTATTTGACGCATGGACACAGCTTTGCGTTCGTTATCGCCGCGATATTCCTAAGCTATTTGTTTATAACGCCTTGTGTATTCTTAGTGATGGCGTGAATAACAAAATGGGTAACCTATTTGCCCCTTATGAATTCTATTATGCATGGCGTAAAATCAACGGTAACGAATCAACGGAAAAACAAGGCATCAATGGCCTATATACCCTGATCGAGGGGCTATTTCATCCCGTTCGTTTATTGGATGTATTGAAAAACTTTATTTTCTTTCCTGATACCAGCAAGACCTCAGTTAAGGTTTGTTGCCGTTATCCGCAGTATTACGCGGCTCGTAAGCTGTATTACAACATCGAAAAAGAGCGTAAGCAGATAAATGTGGATGGTGAAAATATTGGTGGCAGCGGTAAAGGGGGCACCTACTTTGGTGCCACTGGCTGTGGTAAAAGCTACACCATGCAATTTTTAGCACGCTTATTGATGAAAAGCGTCGATTTCGCTAGCCCAACCATTATTTTAATCACCGATCGTACCGACCTTGATGAACAGCTAGCAAAACAGTTTTGCAATGCAAAAGCCTTTATTGGCGATGAAATTATTGTCCCGGTCACCAGCCGACAAGATTTGCGCGACAAGTTAGCAGGGCGTGCCAGTGGCGGGGTATTCCTCACCACCATTCATAAATTCACGGAAGATATTCAACTGCTTTCTGAGCGTAGTAATATTATCTGTATCTCTGATGAAGCTCACCGTAGTCAAATTAACCTCGACCAAAAAATCAGTATTAACCAAGAAGACGGCACGGTTAAAAAGACTTATGGTTTTGCTAAATATTTGCATGATTCACTGCCGAATGCCACTTACGTTGGTTTTACGGGCACGCCTATCGACGCCACCTTAGATGTATTCGGTGAAACAATCGATAGCTACACCATGACCGAATCGGTGAATGACGAAATTACCGTGCGCATTGTGTACGAAGGGCGTGCAGCTAAAATCGCCCTTGATAACAGCAAATTAGAAGAGATCGAACGCTATTACCAAGAGTGTGAAGCCCAAGGCACCAGCGAATATCAGATAGAAGAAAGCAAAAAAGCCACCGCAAACATGAACTCCATTTTAGGGGATCCTGACCGTATTGATGCGCTAGCGAAGGATTTTGCGCAGCATTATGAAAAGCGGGTGGAAGAAGGTTCAACCATCAAAGGCAAAGCAATGGTGGTTTGTGCCAGCCGTGAAATTGCCTATGCATTTTATCAGAGCCTGAAGTTACAACGGCCAGAGTGGTTTGAGGCGAAACTGGCAATAGAGGGTGTCGAACTCACTGAGCAAGAGAAAAGCGAATTGATGCGCCTGCCGATGGTCAATATGGTGATGACTCGTGGAAAAGATGACCATGAGGCCATGTACAATTTGCTGGGAACAAAAGATTACCGCAGAGAGTTAGATAAACAATTTAAGAACCCGAAGTCCAACTTCAAAATCGCTATTGTGGTGGATATGTGGCTGACTGGTTTTGACGTACCAGAACTGGATACTATTTACATCGATAAGCCATTACAAAAGCATAATCTTATTCAAACTATTTCCCGCGTGAATCGCCGTTTCGAAGGAAAAGAAAAGGGATTAGTGGTTGACTATATTGGTATTAAAAGTCGCATGAATATGGCGTTGGCCATGTATTCGAAAGCGGATAAGTCTAATTTCGAAGATATTCAGCAATCTATCGTTGAAGTGCGTAATCACTTGAACTTATTGGCGCAAGTATTCCATAAATTTGATAGCGATGATTACTTTTCAGGTTCGCCAACGCTGCAATTAGACTGCCTTAATCGGGCGGCTGAATTTATCTTGCAAACCAAGAAAGTTGAACTGCGTTTTATGGGCTTAGTGAAGCGGTTGAAAGCCGCTTATGATGTGTGTGTGGGCAGTGAAGATATTACTCAAGATGAACGTGAACACATTCATTTTTATCTCGCGGTACGCTCCATCGTTTACAAATTAACGAAAGGGGACGCACCGGATACAGCGCAAATGAACCAAAAAGTGCGAGAAATGATAGCCGAAGCCCTCAAAGCCGAAGGCGTGGAAGAGATTTTCACGTTGGGCGATGACAAAGCGGAGACCATTGATATTTTTGATGATGAATACATGGCGCGCATCAATAAAATCAAGCTGCCAAACACAAAAATGCAGCTGCTACAAAAGATGCTACAAAAAGCCATTAGTGATTTTCAAAAGGTCAATCAACTCCAAGGGATCAATTTCTCCAAGCGATTCCAAGCCTTAGTCGAACAATATAACCAACGAAAAGAAAACGATGTGCTCAATGGCGAAGAGTTTGATGATTTCACCGAGCAAATGGCGACGATGATTTATGACATCAAGGCGGAAATGATGTCATTTAAAGGCATAGGTATCGATATGGAAGAAAAAGCTTTCCTCGATATTTTGTTGCATATGTGCCAGAAATACGATTTTACCTACGATGACGACAAAATGCTGGCACTTGCTAAGGATATGAAGCGGATTGTGGATGACAGCACACAATACCCTGACTGGAGCAACCGAGACGATATTAAAGCTAAGCTGAAAGTCGACCTGATTTTATTATTGCACCGTTATGGCTTCCCTCCAGTGGCCAATGACGAGGTGTATAAAAGTGTGCTGGAACAAGCCGAGAACTTTAAGAAATATCAGCTGGGGTGATTGGTACTTGCTGATATATAGTCGGGGACTTTAGTTTACTGAACTAACAAATGGTCAGGTGAAACGTCTAATAGTGGGCCGCATACGCATACTTATTCAGGTAACACGGAAAACCTCGGTTCAGGAACGGCCTTAACAGTTACCAATGCTTATATCATGCTGATGGGATGGTATCGAATTAGTTAATTGAAATGGGGCAATTGCCCCATTTCATATTTAATGATGAGTAATTACATCATTAGGTAATTTATCAAAACTGACCCTAAAATAAGACAGCTATAATTAGATTTTCTGCTCTAAAATTTGCAGAGGTCATGATGAAAAAGCCCGTTTTACTGAAACTCAAATTGTTAATATTTTAAAACTCGCTGATTCAGGTATGAAAGTGGAAGATATTTGCCGCCAAAATGGGATCAGTAACGCCACTTATTATAATTGGAAATCAAAGTATGGTGGCATGGAAGCTAATGATGTTAAACGATTAAAAGAACTTGAAGATGAAAATTAACCCAATCAATCGACCCTGAAAACCAATCGACCTGTTTTGATTGGGATAAAGATTTCGCCTTTCCGACCGTGCAAACCTTGCCTAATGGGGCCGCGTGGCACTGGGAATACACGGATAAAGGCGATGTACGTCGTGTGATTGACCCTTTAGGGCATGTGACGACCTTTGTATGGGACGAATTCGGTAATTGTGTTGGTCAAATGGATGCTAAAGGGAATGAGACACACTACTGCTATAATCCAAGTGGACAACTGACTCGCCAATCCGATTGTTCGGGTTACCCAACGACGTTGACCTATGATGATTGGGGTCAGCTGAAAAGCATCACCAATGCCCTCAATGAAACCACCACCTATACTTTCAGTGACGCCGGACTGCTGATTACCGAACGCTTACCCGACGCGACAGAGAACCGATATGAGTATGATGCGGCAGGCCAACTTATTTGTATCAAGGATGCGGGTGACAAGCATATATTACTCAAGCGTAATCGTCGTGGTCAAGTAATTGCGCGTCGTGACCCCGCTGGTCATTGGTTATACTTTCATTATGATGCACTTGGGCGAATGAAGGCGTTAGAAAACGAGAAAAACGAGCAGTACCATTTTACCTACGATGCCCTTCACCGTTTAACACAGGAGCAAGACCTCCTCGGCCAACAAAAATACTATCAGTACGATGAAGCGGCCAACTTACTCAAGGATAATCAACAGGTTGTAGCCCATAACCAAGTGCAACACAGCGACCAATATGACTATCGCTATGATGGTTTTGGGCGGATGGTGTCACGTTGTTAAAAAGTCAGCACGGCAGGGCAGCGTTATCATTACGACAGCGAGCACCGGATTATCGCGGTGGATATCAACCAAGGCCCGCTTAGTTATGAACGTGCCGAATACCGTTACGATATCTTAGGTCGGCGTATTGAAAAGCGCTTATGGAAAGCCAGTGCGATTGCGAATACAACCACGTACCACACCCGTGAACCGGATGAAATTCAGACATTTGGTTGGGTGGGTATGCAACTTGTGCATGAACACAGTAGCGCAAAGCCTCACACTACGGTTTATCATGCCTATAATGATGGCAGCTATACATCATTAGCGCGTATTGAATGCGCGGATACAAAAATCCACCCACAGCAAAACATTTATTATTCTCACTGTGGCTTAAACGGTTTGCCCGAAGTCCTCACCAATGCGGACGGCAATATCGTCTGGCAAGGGCAATATAGGGTATGGGGAAATCTCCAGCGACAAGTACGCCCAAATAATGAATTTGACAGTGAACAGAATCTGCGTTTTCAGGGGCAGTATTTCGACAAAGAAACCGGGTTGCACTATAATACCTTCCGCTACTATGCCCCAGATTTAGGCCGCTTTACCCAGCAAGACCCGATAGGGCTGATGGGCGGGTTAAATCTGTATCAGTATGCTCCGAATCCGGTTGGGTGGGTTGATCCTCTCGGATTATCAGTTGTCGATGCTTTCTTTGAAATGGCAGGGCAAGTATTCCAAGGTTCTAACCCTACAGAGCGGATACCTAGAATAGAAGGCAAGACTCTTCCGGGACTCGGATATCCTAATAGTAATCGATTTAGCATGCATGCTGAAATTGATGCTATGATGCAAGCCCATTCAAGTTGATATTGATAATGAAGTAAGTGATGATGGTTTTTTTCATTGGGCTTCACCTTCAATTTCGACAATAATATTGTTCCTCATAATATAGGTATTTGTCGTGATCTTATAGAAAACCCTGATTTTTTATATATTGAGCCGGATGACCAAATTTATGGATTTAATACTAAAGAGGCAAGGTATAGTATTGATGGCTGTGTTCTCACCCTAATGCTTCTGGATAATAATAAATTTTATTGGAATGGTTCAAAATCTATTTCTATAGAGTTAGATGAAAATAATATAGATGATGTAACACTATGCCTTAATTCTATTTTTGACGATTTATAAATAAGTTTAAAATATCTTTAGTGGATCTATCAACGGTGCAGTTTTGCTGAAACAGTCTGCGGCTAGCGGGTGAAAAGAGCAGTAAATCCGCGCACCTGACCCTGCATTACGTCTATAACAGCGGCAGTTATAACCCGCTGGCACGGATAGAGAGCTTTGACCATCCGGAAAAACAGACAACGGATATTGCATATTACCACGTTGCCCTGAACGGCTTGCCGAAAGAACTGACGGACAGCCAGGGGCGCATAATCTGGCACGGTAATCCGCCTTTGATTAAATTCTCCTGCAAGCGTTGATATACAGTCCAAAGATCATCTTTTTTATCCACCCAGCGGCGAGGTTGTAATACCTGTTCTTCGGTAACAGGTTGATGTTCATCACCAAAACGATACGTCAACGCCGCTTGTGCCAAGGCTTGTTGTGCTGATGGCGGTAACATGAGTGATTGCATTTGTTCACGTTTTTCAGCTACCGTATCAAAGGTTTCTAGTACCTCATAAGCTCCTTCAATTACCTTCCCAACGACATCACCTTTGTGCGGCACACGCACTTCACCAAACGTATCTCCGCAAACTAAACCATTTTGACATACTGCTCTAAATAACCCCGGTAACATTTGATAACTGCTTGAACCATCATGGCTATTTAAAAGAATAATTTCAGGCACTTGAATATGTCCACTTCCCCTAAAATAAGACAGCTATAATTAGATTTTCTGCTCTAAAATTTGCAGAGGTCATGATGAAAAAGCCCGTTTTACTGAAACTCAAATCGTTAATATTTTAAAACTCGCTGATTCTGGTATGAAAGTGGAAGATACTTGCCGCCAAAATGGGATCAGCAACGCCACTTATTATAATTGGAAATCAAAGTATGGTGGCATGGAATCTAATGATGTTAAACGATTAAAAGAACTTGAAGATGAGAACGCGAAACTGAAAAAGCGCTTTGCGGAAGTTAGCCTTGAAAACCATGCAATGAAGGAGCTTTTCGCAAAAAAGGGTTGGTAGTGGCTGAAAAGAAATCCTGCACTCAATCATTAAAAGAGGCGGGCTTATCAGTCATTAAAGCGTGTAAACTCACATCTCTACCTCGCGCTTCGTTTTATCGGAAGACTCAAAATTGGCGCGAGAAAGATAGAATCGTCATCGATGCCATACAATATGTGTTAGCGAAATCGCCACAATCGGGATTCTGGAAATGCTATTTCCGACTGAGATTTCAAGGTTATTCTTTTAATCATAAACGAGTTTATCGCGT
>NZ_JAMPSX010000022.1:0-105201 GCF_028484875.1 Providencia sp. PROV032 | reverse complement strand
AACCAGTATTTATCCGTAGTAGTGATATGTTATCACGCAGGAATCAATGTATCATCTTGAAAAATCTTTTCCTTCTCACCATCTGTTTTAGTGCTATTGATTGTCAGTGACTGAGACGAACTCATAGTGACACGTAAATTCAATGGACCGAACCACCCACTAATCCTTTTTATAATTTGTTCCTGTAGTGCGTTTCTAGTTTTGTCAGAAGGTTTTTGTTTTGATTCTTTATCAAAGAAAATTTCAATACGTTGTATAACGTAGCATTTTGTTTGGCTGTGAATGTATGCAGCATATTTATATGTAGTAAAGAGGATTCAGGCAAGAGTAGTGGCAAAATACATCATTGTTGCTTGAGAGGCATACTCTCTAATTTTTGAGGTGCAATAAAAAAGCCCACCGAAGTGGGCTTTTAGTAACTTTCAAATGCGCGTGCATTTCACGTGCACTTTCTAGTCTTAATGTTGCCAGTGTCTAGTCCAACTGATTTTGCTAACTTCCTGTTTTTAAACCTGTTGTCCTATCACTGACCCACCAAATTTGGTGGGCTGGCGGAGTCTGAATTCGTCGCTTAACTAAATGATTTTATAGTACTAATGTTCAATTCAACTTTTCAAAAGTGCCTAATGAGGTGCCTAAAAATAAATTGATTGATTTTTGAGCGTAGGAGCTAATGAGGCACTTATTCACTGTAGATTGATATTTTATCAGCTAGTGAAAAAATTGCTATTTTGTTTCGATTTTTAGTGTTTCCAGTATGAGAATAATGACGAGTAAAAGGGTTACCTCATCTTACCTTTCATATTAAATTAATGCTGGTATAAAAGATGTACAATTAGTTTATAACTCATGTCGAGAGTAAGCAATCTTTGTTCTAATTAATGGATTTCTGGCTTCTAACGTTAGAGTTATTATCCAGCCTAATTAGTTGCAAATCGTTCAGTTTAATGCGTATAAGGGCTACGTCCTTGTCCTGGATACTTCTCAAAGATATGTACATACACTTCATTACAAGTTTTAGGCCACAGGTCATCATCATATGAATCAGGTAAGCTATCTAACACTTCTTCTATCATGTTTTTAACTCTGGCTTTAGTGCGCTGTTTCTTGCGCCAGTCAATAACCAAAATGCCTTGCATCTTTTCCGTTAACACTTTGGCGATCTCTTTGACTTTATTTCGTTCTTTATCAGTTAAGGGCGCCTTTTGAATCATTAAGTCGTATACTGCTAATTGTTCTTCTGTTAACCCTTCACGCACAGTGCGTTTTTCTTCATGCTTTAAATCATTAATAAACTCTTTTAATCGATTGAAAAATTCTTCAGCTGTATATGCACCCAGATTGTATACCTCAATAAGCTCTTGAAATTTTTTCTGTAAATCTTGGCGTATTTTGTTTTTAAGTACCATCGGCTGTAATTTTCGCTCAATAATATTTTTTAGCTTTTCTGCATCGGATTGCTTCGGTTTGTCGATCTTAGCTACCATTGTAGCTAAGGCATCAAAGTCGATATTAGCTATGTTTACTGGTTCGGGTAAATTACTTTGAATTTTAATTGTAGATATTGACTCATCTAGCAATTCATTGACTTTATTACGAATAACGTCCAGTACATCCTCATCATCAATTGATAAGCCTGACTTCAAACGCATTTGAGAATAGATGATATTGATAGCAATTCGGTAAGGCACATACTGGTTCGCACTATCATCAGGCATGATTGCCTTAAAGATGCGGTTTATTTGCCTTAAGAAAGATGTGAACTCTTCTTTATTCTTGGGTGCAAGCAGTATTTCGCTGGCATTATCTAATAGAGTGAGCTTGGCGAAGCCATCTGCTGATGCTGATACAATCTGCTTCAAGTCAATATCAACACCACTTAAGAATACAATGAGTTCATTGATAGCAATACCTAATGCTGCGACCAGTTCAGACTTGTTTTTGGCTGGGCTATCAACGTTATGTGAAGCTCCACCCTCAGCTACACCACCACCATATAACCCCAATGCCTGTTGTAGCGCACTGAATATATTTATGTAGTCAACTATTTGTCCTGCGGACTTACCCTCATATACACGGTTAGCACGTGCAATGGTCTGCATTAATGTATGACTTTTAAGAGGCTTATCCAAATAAAGTGTTGAAACGGAAGGTGCGTCAAAGCCTGTTAACCACATCGCACAAACAAATACGATTCTTAAATTATCTTCAGGATCTTTGAATTTCTCATCAATTTTTTCTTTTAAAAAGCGCTCTCTATGGCGTTTGTAATCTAATCCCTTTTTAGCAAGGCGTTCGTCGTCATTTTGAGCACCAGAAACAACAACCGCCATGTCGGTCGTTTCCATATGTTCTATTTGGAATCGCAGTTTGTTTAAACGACTACCAGAGGCATACTTTGCCTGTGACTTTAAGCTGTTAAGCTTTGTTTTCCATGCTAATTGAACCTTATCATACATCTTAATAGTGGTTGCTTTATCAATAGAAACCACCATTGCTTTGCCTAACATACCATAACTAAATGGATCGCGGTTAATATAATGCTCAACCAAATCAGTGGCAATTGTTTCTAGACGATCATCTCTTGTGATGATGTGATAAGCCTTAGCAAATTCAGTTTCTAAGCGGGTCTCTTGTTCTTCAGTAAGATCAGCTTGGTCAAGTATATCGGCAATATCTTCACCTATAGTATCGCTCGAAATCGAAACTTCAGGTACACGGTTTTCGTAATATAAAGGTAATGTAGCACCATCATCGATTGCATCTGCAAAGTTATAAATACTAATGTAGTCACCAAACACTTCCTGCGTTTTTGCTTCACCCGCTAATAATGGTGTACCAGTAAATGCCATAAATGACGCATTTGGCATGGCATTACGCATATTCATAGCGAGTGAATCATATTGGCTACGGTGCGCTTCATCAGTAATAACTATGATGTCATCACGTTCTGAAAGTACAGGAAAACTTCCTTTTTCATCTCCCTTAAACTTTTGGATCAATGTGAAAACAAAACGGTGGTCTTCACCAAGTAAGGCCTTTAATTGAACTCCTGAATCAGCTTGGCAGTTTTCAGTAACAATGCCAGCAGAGTTAAAGGTTTTATAAATTTGATCATCTAAATCTGTTCTATCTGTGACCAATACAAACGTCCAGTTCCCCGTATATTTGCGAAAAGCTTTTTTACAGAAAAACACCATTGAAAAGCTTTTACCGCTACCTTGGGTATGCCAAAAGACACCTAACTGCCCAGTACGTTCTTTAACGTTATTAAGACCAGATAAAGCCTGATTCACTCCTAAATATTGGTGATACTTAGCAATAATTTTTACTGTATGCTTTGCTTTAACAAATAGCATATAGTTTTCAATGATATCTAGCAGTCGACTTTGTTCACAGACACCCCGTATTACTACCTCTAAACTGACTCGGCGCTTTTCCTTTTCACTCTCAATCTTTTTCCACTCAGAAAAGTGCTCCCATTGGCTAGATATAGAGCCAACCTTAGATTGCACACCATTGGAAAGAATGATGACCTGATTGTAAGCAAACAGATGTGGGATGGTATTTTTGTAATCAGATAGATTGTTTTTATATGCGCTTAACAGGTTTTTGTGACTTGCTTTTAGTTCAATAAACACCAGTGGCAAACCATTTATAAAACCTATCAAATCAGGGCGACGGGTTTCAATTTCACCGGTTATGCTCATTTGACTACAAAGAAGAAAGTCATTGCTACTCACGTTTGACCAATCAATATACTGTACAACGCAATCTTCTTCATCTTCAGCATTTGTAGTGTACACGTAGCCGTTAGTTAACAACTCATAGATTTCTTCATTGGCGGATATATCAGTCATAGCACTTCTATCGCGAGCGATTTGGTCAATAGCCTCTTGAATAACAAGCGAATTAACATCATGGTTCAGCTTTAGCAGAGCTGCTTTTAACCTTGCAAATAAAACTACATCGTTTCGGGTTTCTCTGCCAAAAAACAACTGATTATCAGCGAGGTGCGCATCGTCTAGCGAGCCAAAAACCTCGTCCCAACACGTTACCGTATCCCAATTCAATTCAGAGAAAAGGTTAATCGCTGGTTGTTCTACTAAAGCGTCTTCCGTATATGTCATGCCATCTCCTAAATCACTCGTAACCTATTGTAACGCTTATCAAAAGCAGTTGCTCCACCTTCCATGATATTACATACATGGTCTCTAACGGTTTGTTCACATAAACCACCTGACTCTAATACCTGAACTTGCCCTGCGTGGAAATGGAGCACATTTACAAACTCAGCATCACCATTAACAACAATATTAGGGTTATGCGTCACCATGATAATTTGCCTACGCTTCTTATTCTCATGTATCTGAGACACAATCAGCTGGTAAATAAGGGCATTGTCTAAGTCATCTTCAGGCTGATCTACAATAATTGGATTATCACCATGGCTAAGCAAAAAGGCTAAAATGGCTGCCGCTTTCTGACCCGCTGAACCTTTTTCAATATTCTCAAACTTACCTTTTTCTATGTCTTTGGCATATTCAACAACAAGTTGATCATCAGGCCACCAAGTTATCAATCGCTCAAACATTTCAGGTTGTTGTGAAAGCTTTTGCGTGAGCGAAGTCTTCAAACGACTATCGATTCGATATGGTGGTACATCGTCACCAGAAGCTAAGGATAGAGTCGCACCTTTTAACTTGCTGACCTCTTTTGCAATGCCTTTCAGGTTTAACTCCTTAGAAAGTAACTCATATAACAAGCTGTTGGTTTGATCATCCTGATAAATGGAAGTAGCAAAACTAGTTTCCACTCCAATATGCTCTCTATACTTTTTCTCTATCGAAGTTCTGTTCGCAAACGGCAATAGCTTCATTTTCACATAACGATTTCCACCAATAACTTTCTTAATAAATTTTTGACGTTTTATCTGAAGCCTTCTTCTTAAAACATACAATTTTCTAAGTGACTTATCACACTGGCCTTTTTTGATGCCTAGATTCGTTTGTACTGTTTCTAACTCTTCCAACTGAATGTTGATCTTATTGCGTTGAGTAAGCCAAGACTCATACTGCGCTGGATTCAGCTCTTCCCCTTTTTCAGCATACTCTTGAACAACTTGTTCATAGTGCTGTGTAGCTTCTACGCCTTTTAAGTACCAAGTTGATTTTCTGATTGCATCAGCTCGATCTTGTTCAGCTTTTTTAATTAGCTCTTTTAGCTTTTCCAGTTCTGTCTGAACAGAAACTAACTTCCCTTTGAATGCCGCCTGTATTTCTTCTAACTCTGTGACGTAATCAGGCTTGTTTTCGCCTTCTTCTATGAGGCTAAGCTCCGCAAACTCCTCAGACAGCATACCGTCTATAGAATCAACTAACCCAGAGACACCGGCTGCCTTTTCAACTTTCTGTTTTTCAAGTGAAAAAATTTGGTAGGCATTAAAGATGTCTTTATGACCACCTTTCTCGAAACTCTCGATATCGCTATTTAGGTCGTCTTTTTGTGATTCTAAGGTGCCTTTATTATTAAGCCGCTCCTGTAGTTGACGTACTTCCCGACAAAGCCCTAAAAACTTGTTGAGCTCAGCGTCAAACTGATACTTCCATGCCGAAAGATTAACTTCGTTTGAGCGATCAATAATTTCTAATAAGCTGTTCGTATTGCTTGCCAGTGCATTGATTTGTTTTTGGCTGTATAAACTTACATGAAAACGCTCTTCTGGCTTTCCGTTATCAAGGGACCAAACGCCTGCTTGTAGTTTATTAATGTAGGGTGCTGTACTGTGTTTCCAAATCGATTGGTATGTCTCATCTCTTCGTTGTAGCTCAACGTATATTTCAGTATCAGATTTTGTTACTCCCTCTCTAAAAGAGTGAACCTCTTCTTGGATCTGCTCAAGTTCTGCTACTTCATTTTCACGCCCCAATGCCAACCGAACAGACTCAATGAATGTTGACTTACCAGAGCCCCGGCCTCCGATAACAGCGTTAAAAAGAGGATGTAATTCGAATATCGCAGGATGATCAGGAATACGGCCGCAATGACGCATTTGCGAAATATTCAATTTCTTTAAGAATAGATCTGGAATTGCGTTAGGATTATCAACACAGTTATCGACACAAAAATCGTTATCATGCAGAGCCAACTTCAGTCCATCTATTGATGGCTGGCTCATTTTGATCCACGAATATCTCTTACCTAGTCGACTACATTCATGGGCATCTGATCCTTGAAGTTTTGCTAAGTGCGCTGCCGCCTTTGAAAGCTCTGGGTTAACCGTATCGAGAAAGGCTAAAGAGACAAACTCAGCGGCTTCAATCTCATTAAGCCATGACTCAATCTCCTGGTTAGTATTTGTTATTTCGTTTAACAGTCCTTTGGCCCCATCAATATGCGCAGGTATTGCTGCTCCACCCGCTTGCTTTACAATAGAGATAACCTTATCAACAGACTCCGTTGCACAAGTCTCTTCAGCGTCACCATGCCCCTCAGTAATACCGCACTGGCCGAGAACAGCTGCAATCTTTGCAGAGTTACAAGAAGGATCAAAAATAGCCAAAACATGAACACGGGATTGACCTGTACTTATAGTGATTTCACACCCAGGAAATAAGTGTATCGGTCGATACCATTCCGCATGCTTATCGAGTTCAGCGTAAGTTGCTTTTAGTCGATCTATCCAGTCACCTGACACATGATCGGTAATAGCCACACAGTCAATTTCTTCGGCCATTAAAGCTTTTAACCAGTCTATTTCTGTCTCTTCTGGCTTCTTATAATCAGACGATGCTGGCGTATGAGTATGAAAATCAAACTTATACCAACTGCTTCCTAGATATTCATGGCTCATAGTTCTACTGCCCCTGACATTAGCCTAGACAACAACATATCACGTTGTTCTTTAAGGTTTTCATTTTTTCGGGATAAGTTTTGAATTTGTTTAAACATAGGATTAGCGAGGTTATGAAACTCATTCAGCATTGACTCATTAGGAAAAACAATTTCTAAAGCCTCAAACTTGCCTTTGCTTAGGTTAGTCATGGTCGCTCCAGTAGCGCCGTGATTTTCTATAGTTTTCTTTAAAGACTTCAATGCAAAATACATGAACTCTATATATTTTTTGGAATCTGGTACTAACGTGTTTATTTGCTGATTGGTTTGAGATCTTTGAGAGCTTAGAGCCACAATTCCTGCCGTACCGATGCAACTCACGCAAATAGACCAACTAGGGATGTATTTGTTTTTCTGAGAATCTGCTCCAAGTGTCGATAACATCTCTTTAGTGTTAAGAACAAACATACCACTATGCATATCAGGCGTTTTTATAAAAGGAACATCTCTTGAGCTGTAATTTTCTTCTTTTTTCTTACTAGGTGTTTTCCCTGTATTTATTAACCCAATATCTTTAAGACATTTCACTTCCCAACCCTCAGGTATTTGACCAAGTGGAAAGTCGATGAGCTTTAGGTTACCGTTGGTATCAAGGTTATTTTCATGGTTTGGGTAGCGGAAGTTAATAAACCATTCACGATAAAGTGATTGCGCCATATCTTCCAAGATAGCGATACGGCGGTTGTTGTTTTCGATTAGGTTGTCGTATTGGCTTAAAATGTTAGCTATTTTTATTTGAGTGTTTTTTTCAGGAACTCTTACCTGTATCTTTCTAATATCACCAAGTAGTAAATTAGGTTGAGCAGCACCACCGCCTAACCTAGAAAGTAAGTCGCTATTATCTTTAAAAAAATAATATAAATACCTATTATCAATGATACTTTTATCAGCTTTAATGACTGAGATACTTTTTTGAAATGTTGTATTTGGTATTCTATTATCTGCCTGTGCTATTCCAACCCTTCCAATTGATGCACCAGTGTTAGCTAAAAGGATATCTCCGACCTCTAAATTTGTTCTTCGATGAGTTTCAGCAAATTCTTTAAAATTAATTTGACGAGGATTGTCATAATGTAACCTACCGTCACGCAGATCTTTAGAGCTTAGAAAATAATAACCAGAATTTTCTTCGTTCTTACAATCACCATGCTTTCCATCAGTAACTAACGTAGTAACCGCAGTTAGTGGGAGGTATTGAACTTCACTCATTAAGCTACAGCCCCCAATACTTTTAACACATTTTCAGATATTGAAGCTTCTAATTCATGAGCTTCGGTGTTTAAAGCTTCCAACTCTTCTTTAAGCGCTTCCAGTTTCGCTGCAAAGTCTTCACCGTGCTCTTGCTCACCTTCGGCAACACCTACATAACGACCAGGATTTAAGCTATAGCCTTGTTCAATAATTTCTATTTTAGAGGCAACTTTACATAAGCCAGCGATATCTTGATATACCAGTTCACCATTGTCATCCGTAAAGAAATCTTCAAGCTTAAATTTACCGTCGTTACCTACATCTAGATAGCTCTCAAGGTAAGTGTTATCAATATCCTGACCACGATACAGACGAACAATATTGGCAATAAAACTAAGTTGCTCGCTAGTGTAATCACGTACTGCTCGGGTAACTTGACGGAATATATGGCGTGCATCAATAAACAGCACTTTATCTTTATTGTGTGCAGGTTTGTTCTTGTCTAAAAACCACAGTGTGCAAGGCAAAGTTACCGTATAGAAGAAGTTACTTGATACCGCCACCATCACATCGACAGCATCATCTTCAATCATTTTTTGGCGTATCTCTTGTTCTGAACCACGAGCATCACTGGCGGAATTTGCCATAACAAACCCCGCACGCCCTTTTTGATTAAGTGCACTGTAGAACATTTGAATCCAGAGATAATTACCGTTATCGTTTCGAGGCATACCATAAGGAAAACGATGTTTATCGCCTTCTAAACGATCTTTTTGAATTTCGTTAACGTTAAATGGTGGATTAGCCATAACGTAGTCAAACTGACCGTACTGTTTGCCATCAACCACTTGACCTTTAGCTAGGTCGAACGGGTCTTCGTAATAAGAGTTACCTTCGCGGATATCTCCTTGTAAACCATGGACTGCGAGGTTTAACTTAGATAAACGAACCGTATCACCGGTTTTTTCTTGCCCAAAGATAGACAGCTCATCTGAAGCATCTTTATTGTGCTTGGTAACAAAATTCGCAGAACTGATAAACATACCGCCGCTACCACAAGCAGGATCGAATACTTTGCCGTGGTAAGGTTCTATTACTTCGGTGATCAATTTAACCAAAGATGAGGGAGTGAAGAACTCACCACCTCCTTGACCTTCCGTTTTGGCGAATTCATTAAGGAAGTATTCATAAATACGACCAAAAATGTCTGAACCAAGACTAAAGTCAATATCATTAAAATTTTTCAGTAAGCTTTTTAGAATATCATTTTCAAAACGAGTAAACGTTTTAGGTAAAGCATCTTTGATCGATTCATTTTCAGCTTCTAATACTTTCATGGCGTCATTTATTTTAACGCCGATATTTGCGCCTTCTGGTAATGCTAATAGGTTCGAGTAAAGTGCTTCATCCGGCACATACATTGCGCCTTCTGCTTGGATCTTTGATTTAATGTCACCGTTTCCACGACGGCGAGAACTCGCTTGTTCAACGAGCTTATTTTTTGCTAGCGTAAGACGATACTCAGCGTATTTTAAGAATATCAAACCCAGTATTGGGCGAGAGTATTCTTGCGCGGTTAAGCCAGTGTTGGCACGTAATGAATCGGCTGCTGCCCACAAACGTTTTTCTAATTCTTCTATTTTTTTTAAACTTGCCATTTTGGAATTCCTTATATACTTCTCTATCACATAAGTCACTCATTAGATAGTAACTCATGTCTATAACTATATCATTGATATTTAGCCAGTAATGACTCTAGTACTTGCTGATATTTCTTAAAGTCAGTTAGTCTTTTTAGCTCTTTCTAATATATGACTATTCGACCTCAATCAGTTTGACGATATAGCTTGAGATTCTTAATTCATCATTTTGTTGCCCTGATCTCAGAAATAAACACTTCTTTGTAGCATTCATCTCGATCCGTTTTACTACCGCTAATAAGTCCAGTCTAACAAAAAAATAAGCTTATTTGAAAATAGATAGCAGCACATCATTTTATGAAAAAACAATGTGCTCCCATTTTATATCTTCTCTCTTCCAGAAAAATGCTCATGCATCTTTTCAGTCATCACCCACAACGCCTTATTCAATTTAATATCCCCATCAATACCATTCACTGAACGAGTGCGAGATCGCTTACCTTTCGCATTTCTGCCTGATAATCCTCCTTTGATTAAATTCTCCTGCAAACGTTGGTATACCGTCCAGAGGTCATCTTTCTTATCTTCCCAGCGGCGCGGCTGTAATACTTGCTCCTCTGTAACTGGTTGATGCTCTTCACCAAAGCGATACGTTAAAGCCGCTTGTGCCAAGGCTTGTTGTGCTGGTGGAGGTAACAATAACGATTGCATCTCCTCACGCTTTTCTGCCACAGTATCAAAGGTTTCCAATACTTCATAAGCCCCTTCAATTACCTTGCCTACAACATCGCCTTTATGGGGTACACGCACTTCACCAAAGGTATCTCCACACACTAAACCATTTTGACATACAGCTCTGAATAGACCCGGCAGCATTTGATAGCTGCTTGAGCCATCGTGGCTATTTAAAAGAATAATTTCAGGCACTTGTATACCCGTGATTTGGTCATGGCGTCTGAGTCGTAACATATGCTTGGTGTGTTCTCGTCGGCTTGCATCACGTACACGGGTTTGACAGGCAAAGAACGGATGAAAACCTTCTTTTTGAAGACTATCGAGTAAGGTAATAGTTGGGATGTAAGTATAACGCTGACTTCTGGATTCGTGTTTTTCTTCAGAGAAAACACTCGGCACAGTACGGAACAATTCTTCAATAGTTAATGGGCGGTCACGACGAATACTATTCGCTGCACCAAAGCGGGAAGCTAAGCGAGTCATAATAAATTTCCTTGAATATAAATAAGATAGGTAAAACTGAAAGAATGAATTAAGAGGGAATTAATCGATAAGATGGAAAATAGCTGAACTTTCAGGGTGTTGGATGGCATAGTCACGAAGCTGATAGAAGCGCTCGACCAATACTTCACTTTCTGTTCTAAATGACCACTGGCTATACAACATCAAGCAAACGGCGACACCAGCCGCTTCTGGGCTCAGTTGCGCTTCATTTCCATTGTGCATATTGAACAGTGTGAGTTTTTCAGGGGTCAAATCAGGATAAATAAATGCGCCACCATTGGGTAAGGTGCAGTATTCCCAATAGCCGCCAGTGTATTCATCACAGAACTGGCCCATAATAGTGAAGATCACCACTTCAAACGTGGCGAAGCCTTTGACTGTACCAAAGTGGTTTTGCCAGAAACGTGTGCGTTGGTGGGTTGGGACGGGTGTTGCAGAGACTGAATCGAGTGTCATAAGAAAACCTTATTATGGATATTGAGAAATAAAAAAGGCAGACCTATTGGCCTGCCGTTATGCTGTTATTACATTGAAATAGTTAAGTTTTAGTTATCGCTAAATAATCCGTTGAGTAGCCTTTCAATTGCGCCACCTAATAACGTAGTACACGCGAGTGTCGCCCCAAGTCGAGCCGCTTGAATTTCAGTGTCGGAGTACTCGCCTTCAAGTGTGAGTTGTTCATTGACTGTTTTTTGAGCGTAGTAGGTGATAGATACCAGTGTTACAACGCTCACGGAGGTCGCGATCAGTTTAAAAATTGACATAAATTAACCTTAATGAATGCGTCTACAGAGTGTAAACGCAAAAGAGAATGTGAAGAATCGGGCGAATTCTCGCGATGGGCGGATTAGTAACGGTAGTGAGAAAACTCAGGTTTTGTAATAGATTGTATTTGATAGAAAAAGAGCGCTTTTGCTAGGTTGTTAATATAATCTTTTGAGTTCATTTTATCTTGATATACCCAAGCTAATGCATCTGTACGAGCTGATTGGCCCATAACCTTGGTTACCCACGGCGTGAAGTCCTCTCTTCCTCTTGAGTCTTCGAGACTAAATAGCGCATGAGTTAATACGGGCTTTTCAGGATTAACGAGACTCCAAATAAAAATTTGAGTCAGTGCCCAATCTGACGAGTTTGTCTGAGCTTGTTTTAATTCATGAATATACTTCTGTGTTTCTTGTATCCCAACATTTTGCTCTGCTTTAAACGGGGTCATGACTTCTTCAATCTGTTTCTGACGTTTAACCATGCTTTGTCGTAGCCGGGTTTCTAACTGTGTGAGTTGCAGTTTCGCATTTGGCTCTTGATTTAACCACGAAAGCAGAATTTTACTGACGTCATCTGCCTCATAGCGAAAAGCACGCAACGGGTCCATCAGGCTATTCCAGTGAGCAAGTTGTTGTTTTTCTTCTTCAGACGGTTGATAGTTTGGTATAAACTCAAATTCGTAAGCGACAAAATAATTCTGTTTAATATGCTGACGTATTAATGACCAATCGAGCTCTTGCTGGGTGACAGTAGTAACCACATGCAATACAGAACTTAAGTCAGGAACAGTCACCTGATCTGCTAAGGTGAGCGGTTCGGCATTCGCTAATCGTGATTTTACCCCCTCCATGTTATTGATTGTACTTTGATACCAGTGAGTTAAATCGTGGTTAATGACGGTTTGTAATGCCCCTTCAGCTAATTGACATTTATAGATCACCAAGGGTCTTTCTTGTTCATCCGTTAAGGTTTCCCATGTAGGCGAAACACAGTCTTTACGGTGGTTGAGTACACCCCCGAGTGTGACACTGCGGTCATAGCTATAAATCAACCCTTGAACGCGCTGAATGTCTTGGGAAACGGCTTTAGTGGGCGTTGACGTTGAATCATCACATCCCAACAAGAGTGCGCTGCTGATGCAAACGGTATAAAAAATAGTTTTCATTTTAATGCCTTATAATTTAACGAGTGATTGAATATATTGGTAATGAGGCAAGGCTTGAATAAACGCCTCTTCACATAACCGCTGATTGAGGTCTTCACGATAACGAAAGCCCCGCGCCGTCATGACCACATCTTGCAAGGCCATCACATCAAAGACGTGGATGTGCTGCGCGATATCGGCAGCGAGATACCAATGACCGTGGTAATAAATCAACTTATACGGAGCCACGTTCGTGATGCTTTTTCCTTGGTGGGCAAATTGCAGTAAACGCCGTTTCACAATGGCTTGTGTCAGGACATAAAAGCCCCCGAACAGCGAGGGGCGCTGCTCAGGTGGGGTATGGTAGACAATGAAGGGTGAATCAATCGTCGGGTCGAGTAAGACTGTCAGCAGCTTCCTGTCTAGGGCAGGAAACAGTGAGGTGACATGCGTAATCGCGGCAAAGCGAAGTATATCTTTATCGGTACGAAAGGGTCGTTGTGATGCGGCTAATCGATAACCACCTTGATGAAACTCCAAGTCCAGATACTGAAGGCGCTCATTAAAGTCACGCCTTAGGGTACGGGTTGAGACGTTCAGCTCCTCTGAAAGTGCCGATAAATAAACGGTTTCTCCTCGAAATAATTGACTGATAATAAACGCCAACCGAGACGCAAGCCGGTCATGGCGAGACACAGATGTCGACATGATGTTGTCCTTATTAAAAATAGCTCCGGCAAGCGGATAGAATGGGAGTGGCGAGCCTTATTGCGATAAGGCTTTTTGTCGTAAGTACGCCACAATGATGCAGGCAGGAACGGTGACCCGATAAGCGGGGCCAGCTAAGTCAGCGACAAGCCATGCTGAACTCACCGCAAGACCAATCGGCCCAGCAATCAAGGAAAGTGCTCGATGTGCGGCAAAGAGTGTACCAATGGTGGCAACCCCACCTAGCGCATTAATCACGCCAATGGCTGAGAGTGTTGCCACTTCTAGCGCGGCAATGCCTGAGGTACGGATAGCAGCTTGAACTGCAATCAAAATCAGTTGGGGTGTCGGGTTGGTAAGGTTAAGTTGCAACTCACGAGAGAAGGCTTGTAGCTCTTCCGTGGTTAGCTCATTTAAGCTTTTTTCTAATACTTTCAATAACAAATTTAATTCTAAGGTTTCGGTATTTCCCTCCTTCGGATAATTGACATCAAGGTGGTCACAGACATCCTGTAAGATTTCACGGTACAGCACGCCCTTATTGCCTCGAACAAAGCTCATTAAGCTGTTGGCCCCAAAAGCTTGCAGCTCTGCCGCAATCGACATCCAATATTGCTGGTGCTCTGGATGGTAGAGTTGATATTCAGGTGAGCTGGTTAAAGTTTCAGTCCAACGCTTTTGTCCGTCTTTGCTGTCGTGAGTCAGTACAGACACAAGCAGGCCCAGTTCTTCATTGCTGCATTCACGTAAAAACGCTAAATCGGTATCTAATCGGTAAGTTGCCATCAGTGTTATTCCCTAGCTTGAAAAAGAGAACACCACGATAACAACCTCACCGGACAGGTTATGTCCGGCTATTTGACTTTTTTTCGAGAGAGAAATGAAGGGAAATGACAGGGTGTGTCACTGATTTAAATTAACTAATTGATATTATTGAAATTAACTGATTTCGTGTAAGTGATATATATCTGAAAAATATTTGAATTAGTGAAATGACTATATTGGGTTAAAAAATTATAGGGCTCATACTTTTCAATAATAAACTGTAAGTAAATGTAAATTAACGATCAAAAAACAAGCATTTAAATAAGGGGAAAATGAGTTTTTACTTATCCAATTTTATCTGACGGAATCTTAATTAGTCTAATTGGGTTTATTTAACCTATTGATATATATGAATTTATATTATTGACTTGCTACTGGAAATGCGATTAATTATCCACCTCGAAACAAAAAACGTAAGGTGAAAAATATGTCTCATTTTCCATTAAATGCTTTTCCATCGCATATTCGTGACATTATTAGTGATGTTCATGGATGCACACAAGCACCAATTCCATTAATTGCCTCCTCTGTGATTAGTGCAATGTCTTTGTCTTGTCAGGGATTTATAAATGTCAGGGTTAACCAAATGGCGCCGTTTCCAGTGTCATTGTTTTTACTTGTGATAGCAAACTCAGGGGAGCGTAAAACATCAGTAGATAAAATAGTGATGCAACCTTTTTATCAACATGATTCGAATTCATTAAGAGAGTTTGAACAAAAGAAAACAAACTATTCACTTGAAATGCAGGTTTGGAAAGAGAAAGAAAAAGCGATTCTAAGCCAAATTCGCAAGAAAACAACTCGAGGGCAAAGTACCGAAGAGATATTAGAGAAGCTCAAAGCTTTACAATTAGAGAAACCCATTCTGCCAAAACATCATCGATACATTTATAACAATGTGACACCTGAAGCGCTACAAATGGGCATGTTCAATAACTATCCCCATATAGGGTTAATCGCAGATGAGGGAGCTAATATCTTAGATAGGCAGATTATGAAGGATTTAAGCTTTATAAATTCCATGTGGGATGGTGTAAGCTTTAATGTTGATCGCAAGACAACGCCAAGTTTTACGATAGAAGATGGGCGAATTACACTATCTGTAATGGTACAGAAGAAACCGTTTGATTTATATTTAAAGAGACAAGGAAATAAAGCTCGGGGAAGTGGTTTTTTTGCACGTTGTTTGGCTGTGAATATAGATGAACGATTGACGACTCAAGGTGAGCGTTTTATAAGACATAGACATTCTTTTAATATGCATCTTGATTATCTTCATTGCAGAATAAAAGGATTATTAGCAGAGAATATTTTAAATGAAAAAATAGGTAAGAAAATATGTTTATCATTAGAGTCATCTGCTCAATATGCATGGGAACAAATTTATAATAGCATTGAAACTCGACTTAAACCGGAAGAAGAATATGCGAGTATGAAAGATTTCGCATCTAAATTAGCAAATAATATTGCACGTTTAGCTGCGGTGTTTAGTTATTTTATTGATGGTGATTGCGATATAAAAAAGGAATATATTGATAGTGCATCAGTTATTTGTGAATGGTATATGCAACAAGCTATTAATTTATTTGGGCATGAAGATGGGTATTATGAAGCCTTATTATTATCATGGCTAAACCGTGAGTATTATCAAAGTGGTAGAGAGAGGGGGTGTATAAGGTTTAATGATATTCGGAGATTTGGTCCAAGTGCATTACGTAAAGGTAACTTATTGAAAACAGTTATTTCTAACCTAGAAAAAGAAAATGCAGTATATACAAATTATTCACTGCGCGGTGCAAAATTTGTATATGAGGGTAATAAATTCAATAACAATATCTTTACAAAACACCCTGCATACTCATTTTATCCATTAGCTACAACTGCTACTGTAGCAACTAATCGCAGATATTAATGATAAAATGGCACAGACTAATATCAGAGTGAAATAATTACAATTCGGACGTTTTTCTAAGTTAATGAATGTCTATAGCTTTTAATTTATCTAATTATTAAGTTTTATCGTGTCGGTATAGTAATATATGTTTATTACTTTATTTATTTAATGATGATTTATAGTTAATACCATTTCACAGGTAATAGGTTCTAATTCTATTAACTAAATGTATGCTAATTTAATTAATGAGATAGCATCTCTTATGCTTCATTGATTATCATCGTAACAATATAAATTGGAACAACATAATTATTGATGCCGACACTGCCTTTTAATATCTAATTAAGGGATGTCAAAATAAAGATGAAACCTTATACTTATAATGCCCAATATCAGCAAGCCTTCTCGAACGTAATTAATGATGCCGTACACGAGTTTCCTCGTACGCTTGCTTTACGAGTGGATCTCCGCTTTCCTTCTTATTACCAATACGGTGATTCAAATAAAGAGATAACGCGTTTTATCGAATCTTTAAAAGCAAAGATTGATGTCGCTAGTAGAAAGAAAAATCACGATTGGGATCGTAACTGGCACAATCGTTTGCGGTATATTTGGGTGCGTGAGATTGGTGAACGTAATCGGCGTAAGCATTACCATGCTTTATTACTGTTGAATAAAGATTTCAATTGGAATGCAGGGGACTTTAAATCAACTACCAGCTTAGCAGGATTAATCCAGCAAGCATGGTGTAGTGCATTAGGAATTGATCTCGCCCAATACGAAGGGCTTGTCCATTTTACAAAGAACGGGCGTCATGTACTTAATGCCAATAAAGAAGACTATCCTCAGCGGCTATTGAGTTTACTTCATTGCATGGATTATCTAGCAAAGGATCATACAAAGAGTTATCACGATGGCTATCGGTCTATTGGGATGAGTCGGGGGTAAAAAACCTTCGGAACTGCTTAAGAATAGATATGTTTAAGGGATTGCTTAGTAAATAAATACTGAAACTAATTAATAAGAATCCAAAGTAGATTGTTGGATTGAACAAGAGACTTGTTTTAATTGTGTTGGTGCATATTTAAACTAGTTGTTTTTTCATTTGTTTATAATAAATTTTGCCATTGGCTTTGAGCGAAAAGAGAAAGTTGTTTACTCTAGGGAATCGAGCAGCCAATCTTCAATATAATGGAAAGGTACTGGATATCGGTAGCAGCGGCAAGCGGTCAGTATTAATGGTGCCTTTCCTTCAGTAAAGGCTGACATTCTTTTGAACGAATCGGAATTCTTGCACTCTTGAACTATATGCCTTATCGCAGAGTTTCCATTTATTGGGAAGTTAGTTGATGCTGAGCCATGCATATCTGAGTTTGAGTACATATTTTGTTCACTGTCTTGATTTGGGTACCAATACTGTAACGTACAATGTGTTAGTTCATTTGTGGCAAATTTTTCTAGTTTTTCACTTACAGAATCTAATTTATACAAAGAGCAAAATACTACTAGCAACGGGTATAAAATACTGGCTTCCGTAGCTTTATTCTTATAGTTATTGTCAGCCTTATCTTTTTTCCTATGTTCAAGCAGATTTTCGTAAGACTCATGCACAACTGGATACATGCCATTGCTCTCAAAAGAAAACATGCACCAATTGGCCATCTGTGAGAGCCAGCTCTCCACAAATTCGTCGAGCTCTGAATTATTTGAAAGTAGCGTTAGAGTCAAAGCAATATCTATGGCTTGTGAATCCTTATATGGCGATAGCAATATTGGATTATTAACAACCAAGAGGTTAATTGATTTTGTTATTTCCCTGAGGCGCAGACGCAATTTTTCCTGTTCTTCGTTATCCCCATCTATTGGAGGATTATTAACATAATTCTTTGATAGTGAATCTAAGAGCCAGTGTCCTTTGACTGATAAACGTCCTAATACATCAAAGAGTTTGATGTTTACATCAATAGAGCAAGGAGAATGAACGGCATGGGAAAGAGCATATCTGAATTCAACATACGGAATTACACATTGATCTACATAATAATCAGTAATTTGTTGGTAAGTTTCTAAAATACTATTAAATGATTTTGATAGTTTATTTTTTCCAGTATAGCTTTCTTTGACCTTATCCCAAGCCAACAGTAATGCGCGCTCTGATGAAAGATAGGCAGCCTCTAAATTCCGCTCATCGCGACACCATGAAAATAAAACCCATAAACAAACGTTTATTCGTATTATAGACGAGGCAATAGAATCTGTATCGGTGGCATTTGACAGAATCCGATCGATCAATAGAGAAAAGTGTTTGCTTGAGCTCTCGGGCTCTTCAAGTAGAGCTAATGATTTTCTTAACAAAGCCTGACTAGAGCTAGGCAGCAACTCTTCTTTCAGCAGGTACTGTTGAATAAACTCTGAAAGTTTATCACCATTCCATTCTTCAAAAGAGATATTGTCCCGCGTATTCTTTTGCTCGTAGCCGGATACATCCTGCCTAATTCCAGAGCTAACATCGCCACCAAAACATAGGCAGATAATGATTCTTTTATCTCTATGTTCTGGTGGTAGACGGCTAGAAATAAATGAATCTTGAATTTCATCTAACGAAGGTCTAAGAGCTTGATCTGTATTTCCATTCCAAGTTTCTCGAGTAAGGTTTCCGGACTTCACTGAGAACAAATAAACTTTGTCTTCCTCATTGTTGATTCGTCCTACAGCAGCTATATCAACACCATACTCCTTAACTCCACGAGTCGGTGAGATAAATACATTCATACCCATGCTACTCAGTAAGTCTGGCAGCACGGCATCTAATTCTGCACGCTCTTTTAGTGAAGCCAAATATTGTTTAAGAATTAGCTTCATTTTTCATTTTCTCGTAGCGGTAAATGCGTAAATAATAATCTAGCGATTCGGGATCTAAAACGTTCAACCTTGGCATTTCAGTAGAATGGGAAAACGAGTGCATTTGCGCCTCCTGCCGCACGGACGTTCCATCTCCATTATGTACATAATAGATTGAACTGTTGCCGTACAATAGCTTTTGTTTCGTAGCAATTAACTGGAAAATAGAAGATTTCGATGCTTCATCGTGGGCTTTTTGCATATCTTTATCAACGTTTTTCCAATAAGCTCTTACATTTTCGCTGGGAGCCATTAACTCTTTTAATTCAGATACTTTTACAATATCAGCATGATAGGTCTCAAGTTTCCCAAGCAAGTTCTTACATAGTTGTACTTGAACATTTTTATCAATGCATGACTGGAAGAATTGTTTAAGCTCTCCTGGATAGCTTAAAAGTAAAGGTTCGTACAAAATCCGTTCAAGATTATTAAGTGTAGTTGCCGAAGCGGTTTCACAAATGGATAGTATGAAACTTGCTGCCGCGACAGGCCGAGTAAATAACCAACCAATCGCTTTGTGACTAACAAATACTTGTTTCTTATCATCACCTAGCAAGGCCATATCTGCCTTTAATTCTATGTCCTTACCCATTGCATTATAAAGTAGATCTGAGGCCGCATGACAAAGTGATAATTCTCCTGATAGAAACCACTTCGTAATGATGTAATTGCGTAGTTCTTGATGTTCACACAATAGTTTCCGAGAAAAATAGTCTAGTGATATGAATTTCACACCTACAGCGAAAATTGATTCCAATAATTCGATAGCAAGAGAGGATAAATCTTTTTTAATTAAATTGACCAATAAATAATCAATGTTATCTATGGTGGATTTGTGCTCAGGGGCGGTATTGGCTAGCTGTTTTATCAAAAGACGCAAAATACTCTCTGGAAGATTGTCGCTTTGAAATGCCACAATATGCGATATTACATTGAGATTTTCCGGAGGAAAACTCTTAACAAACGTAGTTAAAAATTCTTTAATTTGTGACCAATAAGATGGATGTTTTTCTCCAAAATGGAGTATTGCCCTCAATATCGAAGCATGACAATCAGTGTCATCCTCAATTATGGCACTATTGGTGAGTAACCCTAAGATGATACTTGTTTGAGTTTCATCGACATTAAGTCTTCCCAAAACAAAATAGGCTTGGTTTCTGACTGCTTGATTGCGATTAGCAATCACACTTTTTGTTGTTTGGATAGCCTCAGCCATACAATTTGAATCGTATGCAAGGATTGAGTAGGAAAGGAAAGGGGCATATGCATTAAGTTCATTTTGCATCAGGATAAATTCAACGCTATCTTTGGAACGTTTTGCTTCCGCACTACAGAAATGCTGAAAGGCTCCATAGACTCCAATACTATCGACTTGTTGTGCAAGGTGAACCAGGCAATGTAGTACATCTTCAACTTTTGAGTTTAGTAAAGGTAGTGCATTTTCAAAGGTGTCTATAATGCTAAAAAAATCGTTTTTGTAGGAACTTTTATCAATTCCTTTTACTATTTTGACGAAGTCAATTGCCCCTGAGTTGTGTAGTTCAGATAGTGCTTTTGCCAAAATGCTCTCTTCAGAACATCTTTCCTGAGTGTACAAATCGTTAATTTGAACAAGCAAGCTTTCCGTCGTTTTATTTGCAGCCCGTAGCTTTGCTTTTATTTCTTCTAATAACATTTCCCTGTACCTACTATACCGTCACTCAAGCCACGAATGTTTTGTAATATAAGGAGAAATAGTTTAAACGGAGTAAAATCCTCGAAAACCGTTGTTGTAATTATCAATATATTGCTTCAACCTTGAACACTATTTTTAATAGTAAAGTAGTTGAAATCATTTGGCCAGTACGATTTTTCTTGACCACTTTAACATCATTAATTAATAAGGCTGGAGTACTAAGTTAGCTCAAGAAACCCGTTCATTTGTTTTATATATCAAAGAATCATTTACTAGTAAGTTCACCTTGTGAGTATATAAACTTTATCCCCCAATGATTGCTCGAAATGCATCATTCTTATCAGATTATTGCCTTGCTAAATTAAGTTCAAAGAGAGATTTTTCTAGTAGTACATCAAAAGAAGCTTAGGTTGAATTGATTTTCAGTTATCTTATTGAAAATAATGGTTTTAATGTTTTTTGCTTATATGTAGTTGTATGTTATTTAATCTCTTATGCATGTGTAAAATCTAACAGATGAACAGCTCTTAGTATGTTTATTTTAAGTTGGTTATGATTCGTTTTGTTCGGTTTAGTCGGAAAATTAAAGTTAAAGGAAAATATATGAAACCAACAACTACATTTCTTAGTACCAAGGAGCTCATTCAGATGCTTTGCATGGGGAAATCAACTTTATATGATTGGTTAAATCAAAAATCAGCTCGATTTAAACCTGATTTTCCTAGGCCCATTAAAATAGGCAATTCAAAGGTTGTGTGGGATCTCTCAGAAATTGAGTTATGGATTGAAAAGCAGCGAAAAGGTGAGTAATGGTTGAGTAAAAGCCGCCTTTATTGGCGGCCTTTACTATTTTTAAAAATAGCGGCTACTTTCTCTTGAAATATAATTTCACTCTTAGATGTATAATCATTCATGTGGTTCCATTTTTTTACATTTGGTCTGCGCCTATCAGGTCTCATATATAAAGTTTTATCCTTTTCACCCTCTAGTCTTAACATCTCAATTATATCCTGAAGAGCATCGTTATAATCTCTCCACTTTTTGATTGATATATTATCAGTTAAATATTTAATGATTAATTCTCTACATCGCGTACTTCTAATTGCTTTAGCCGTTTTTTTACCAGCATTGGAAAAATGGGTTGAAGTAAGTGGAGTTTTTTCTTGTTGATATTTCATTCCTACATGAAAGCCGACTGAGGTGCCTAAACAGTAATTTGCATAGGTTGAGTATAAAATTGCTGTATCTATTTGTTTTTTATTGAAATAATATTCAGAGTGTAAAAACAATATTATTGATTTATTAATAGAGTTGAAAAAATCATCTTCATGGAAGGTAATATCTTTTATTATGGCATAGTGATCTTCATGCTCTTGAATTTTAATGTTATTTTTAAATGAGCTATATTTTTCATCAAAATAATTTAATGATTCATTAATACTTTTAAAATTGAATCGATGGCAAATAGCTTCAAGAGCGATTTGTTTAAAGCTAGAGAAAAGAGAATGTTGAATAGATTCTATAGTTAATGCCATTTTATGTGCTCCATGAGCAAATGAAATTGAAATAATTACTTTACTATCTTTGTTTGGAAACCATCATATAAGTTGATTGGAGCAGTATCAACAGTAGACATTCGAACTTGCAGGATCGTTTATGACATCAGAGGACAATCAATCTCTGATCAAGTTCAAGCCCAGATTAGACAAGCGCTTGAGCATGTAGCCATTATGGAGTTTAAAAGCTAATGGGACTCCAACTAATTGTAAAAGCAGATCTTAAGAAGATAGAAAAAACACTGGGATCACTGACATCAGTTTGAAGTGGTCGGATCTGAACCAGTCACGGTGGCATACGTAAGAGAGGGAGCTGTGTGTATTGGATTAAAGGGAGATGTACTATGACTAGTTCTGTGCCTGCTGCAAAAAAGAGCCCTCTATCAGAGAGGGGGGTTATCTGATAGAGGTTGTCTAGTCTCACGGGAGAAATTAGTACCTAATCTCCGGTAAAGCAGCCCTAGCAGCGCTGACTATTCCGCTATGTGATTCGCTAGTAAGGGTTCTGATCAACCAATTTTCAAACTGAATCTTACTTTTACCTGTTAGTGTCAATCCAGCTTTGGCTAGCATACCTTTATTATCAAAAATAGAAAGAATTTTATCAATGTTTCTTTCCTGAATTGCCGCCCTTAGATCGTTAGCATGAGTGTTATATATTAGCTCGACATCTAATGAACTAGTCTTATCATGATATAATGTTTTCATTTCACCAATGCTATTGCTAGCACTGATATCTACTAGTTTAAGGTATCTATCTATTCTTCTTTGACAATACATTCGAATGCATTTTTCAAAGTTAGTGCCTTGATTTATTAACTCAATAACATCGTCCAATATGATTTCTAATTTCCTAATTATTTCATCTTCAGGATAGTTTTCTTTGATAGCAATCGCGCGACTAACAGAGGGAATGAGGAAAACGTTTTCAATTTCAGAAACTGGAAGAACTTTAATCCCGAGTTCATTAAATGCGTCTATCTCTTCATCGCTATGCCCGTCAGCGTCAACAATACCAGCACACCTTATACGTGTGAGATTTTTATTTTCTCTAAGTGTAACTACAGCATGAATCACATTCTGGCAAGATCCTCTAGGTATAACAGTCCACTCTGGGTAAATGCTACGGTACAATGCTTTATCCAAACTATTGTCATCACCTTCAACGAAAAGAATCGGCCTTCTACTACCTAAAATAAGAGTTGTTAAATCTTCAGAAAAACCAGTTTCCTCTGGTATCTCTTCCACCCTCCAAATAGGGCCATTTGGTTGATAATCTTTAATTGCTATTTTTTTAGCAATTCGGCTTGAAGCAAACTCAATGTCATGAGTAATGAAAATAAAAGCACAATCTTGTCTAGCACTTTCAAGCTGATCCCAAAGTGAGCTCATTATAGAACGATGGATGTGGAGTTCAGGTTCATCAATAATGAGAACAGAGTTAGTAGCAGCGACTAAAACTTGTCCAATTAGATAAAAAATAGCTCGCTCACCATCACTCATATCAGCGGAGCTATAAGTTAAATCATTACCAGGTATTTTTACCTGAATATTATCCCCATCAATAACTAACTCTCTGTGGGGGATTAAATTCCTCCACATTTCATTTAATTTCTCTAATTTAGTTTTCTTGGGTTCGCCGCTGGCTTCACCCATTAAAATATGATGACTATCAAGTGCCGTTTTAGATTGCTCAGCAAAAAGTGCTTGAATAACACAGTCAAAATCGTTAAGTAAAAAACTACTGGCTTTAGATTGCCACCGGTACTGATTACGCTGGTTAATAGATATACCATCCCAATCACTTCCATACCGGAGTGTTCTCAGGGCCGTATCTTCTCTTATTTTTGGAACGTCCGGGTTTAAATTCAACGCGCGATGAGCAGATATTCTATGAGCTCGTTCCCCAAGAGACTCTTCAATGTTTATAGCAAGCCGTGATTTTCCACTGCCATTAGCACCAACAAAAATAACAGCCTCGCCAAAATCAATGCCTATGGTTAGATTACCTGTGTCTGTAGGTACATTAAAATCCATTTACATTCCTTTCTTATTCATAACAGATGAAAATATAAATAAAACCTCAACTTATCAATATGGAGGCTCTATTTACCATAAAACTGTACATACTACATTAATTTGCTAATAGACATATCCAGCCACGTTTTTTATCAAAGGAGATTTTTCTCCTCTGATCAGCTCACCTTAAAATAATATCATGTGCAACAAACGTCCGCTACTGGCACAAAGCT
This sequence comes from Providencia sp. PROV032, assembly GCF_028484875.1. Classification (NCBI taxonomy): domain Bacteria; kingdom Pseudomonadati; phylum Pseudomonadota; class Gammaproteobacteria; order Enterobacterales; family Morganellaceae; genus Providencia; species Providencia sp. PROV032. The sequence goes on along the minus strand of NZ_JAMPSX010000022.1, from coordinate 80,514 downwards.
GACATCTAGACGATGCATAGCTCTGTACCATTATAGCGTAGTTCAAATTCGAACTGGCACACAAGTTACCCAACTAGCGATATTCCCCTTATCCCGCCTTCTATAATACTTCCCCTATCTGCTGCCTCAATAAAATCTGCCCACCATTGCATCATAGGGCGTCTTTGCTCTAGGTAGTCACTACGGTTGTATGCTCGCCTCACTTCGTTTTTATCGACGTGGGCGAGGGCGGCTTCGATAACATCGGGTGGAAAGCCTTGTTCATTGAGAGCGGTGCTAGCAATTGAGCGAAGACCGTGAGAAACCAATACACCACCGAATCCGGCGCGTTTTAATGCAGCATTGACGGTTTGGCTGTTCATGGGTTGGGTAGGCTTGATACGGCTAGGAAAGATAAACTCACGATGACCACTGAGTGGTTTCATGAGCTCTAAGATAGCTAAAGCAGCTTCAGATAACGGAACCGTATGTTCACGGTTCATCTTCATTCTAGCTGCAGGTATCTTCCATTCCTTGGTTTCAAAGTTGATTTCGTCCCAACGGGCTTCAGCGGCTTCGGCTGGGCGGGATATGGTAAGCAGCTGCCACATAAACAAGCATCGAGTAGATAGGCTAATACTAGCTGTACGCATTGTCTGCATGAGCTTTGGTAGCTGATCAGGAGGAATACTTGGCATATTCTTTTTCTTGGGTTTTTCAAAAGCCTTACCAATATTGATGCTCGGTACTGCATCAATTAAGCCAGTATTTTGAGCATAGATCATCACTTCGTTGATACGCTGACATAGGCGACGAACCGTTTCTAGTGCGCCTCTAGCTTGAACCGGTTGTATTGCTTGGACCAATATATGCGCTTTGATATCAGTAACGCTGATGTCACCTATGGCAGGGAACACATCTCGCTCAAGTGAACGCCAGATATCATTACCGTAGTCTTCTGTGACGGTGGACTTCTTCACTTCCCACCAACGTTCAGCAACTAGTTGAAAGGTATTTGCCTTAGCTTCTAAGCTGTTACGGACTTGCTCTTTATGGTGATCTTGTGGGTCTATCTGCTTAGCGAGTAGTGTTCTTGCTTCAAGGCGGTAACTACGTGCATCAGCAAGACTGACGGCAGGGTAAGAACCAAGGCTCTTTTTAGCTCGCTTTTTGGTGAGAGGACGAATGTAGCGAAATGACCACAGCTTGCTGCCATTGGATTTAACCAATAGCTCTAATCCATCGCCATCATAGAGGACATAATCACTCTGTTTTGGTTTTGCTGCGTCGATCTCTTTTGCAGATAAGGGTTTGGTTTGTCTTGCCATTTTTGATGTTCCATTGTTTTTAGGCACCTCAAAAACTATAAAGGTTTGCGAGGTGCCTATCAAGGTGCCTAAGATGATTGGATTTAATTAGGTGACATCAGACTGCGCAGGACATAAAAAAGCCCGCAACTCATTGAGTTAGCGGGCTTTTCAGTCTTCCTTGGACGTCCTTAGAAGATAATTTGGTGGAGCTGGCGGGAGTTGAACCCGCGTCCGAAATTTCTACATCCTCGGTACTACATGCTTAGTCTAGTCTTTAAATTCATTTGCCAACTGCGGACAGACACGCCATCAACAAACTATCCTGATTAAATTTAACGCTGCAACCCCAGGCAAGGCATTCACGCGATCTCTTTTGGGTTTGACCTCTCTTGATCCCCGTCTTAAGAGCGGAAGCTAGGGAGAGAGGGCTCTAAGCAGGTTATTAAGCTGCTAAAGCGTAGTTTTCGTCGTTTGCGACTATTTTTTTGCGGCTTTTTACGAGGCCAACCGCCCCTCGGCATGCACCTTGGGTTTCGCAAATCCCGTCGAATCCAGAATCAGCCCCAAGTTGTTGTGCGCAGTATAACAGAAAAATACTCTATAAAGCTAGAGGTTAGCGGTTAGAATGTTTCATTATACGTGCTTTATCGAGCTGCCATTCACGTTCTTTAATATCAGAACGTTTATCGTGAGATTTTTTACCTCTGGCAACACCGATTTTAACTTTACACCATGCATTTTTCCAGTATAGGGAAAGTGCAATAACGGTATAACCTTCACGATTGACTTTACCGTAGAGTGTATCTAGTTCACGTTGATTTAGAAGCAATTTACGGCTACGAGTTGGATCACAGACAACATGCGATGATGCAACTGTCAGTGGAGTGAAGTTTGCACCGAATAAATAAGCTTCGCCGTCCCTTAAAAGAACGTAGCTATCTCCAATGTTGGCTTTGCCTGCTCGGAGTGATTTAACTTCCCAACCTTGTAGGGATAGACCCGCCTCGAACTCCTCTTCGATAGAATATTCGTGGCGAGCACGCTTGTTCATAGCAATTGTTGCTGAACCGGGTTTATATGGTTTTTTCTTTGTCATAGTGCAATCATTATACTGTAAGCTGAGTTGAAAGAAATCTTTCTAAGCTGATATTTTTTTGATTGTGCAAATCTTGCCCTATGTGGGTTTTGTTTTTTGTTTAACCAATCAAAGATGGTATTATACGCTCAGTTTTTGGGGATAGGAATTGATATGCCACAGATTAGCCGCTCTGCGTTAGTTCCGTTTAGCGCAGAACAAATGTATAAACTCGTTAATGACGTTATTTCATATCCAAGCTTTTTGCCTGGGTGTGTCGGTAGCCAAATTATTAGTCATAGTTCTGAAGAAATGACCGCTTCTGTTGAAGTGTCAAAAGCAGGCATTAGCAAAACTTTTGTCACAAAAAATGTGCTAGAAGATAATAAGTGCATTCATATGCAACTTGTGGAAGGGCCATTTAGTAAATTAGCGGGTGGCTGGAGATTTATTCCTTTAAGCGCTGACGCTTGTAAAATCGAGTTTCACCTTGATTTTGAGTTTACAAATAAATTGATAGAGCTTGCATTTGGTAAAATTTTCAAAGAATTAGCAAATAATATGGTTCAAGCTTTTACTTTAAGAGCGAAGGATGTTTACAGTGTCTGAGCTGAATATTGAAGTGACATATGCGCTTCCTGAAAAGCAATTTTTGCTATCGGTTAAAGTTAAAGAGGGTAGTACAGTAGAAGAAGCGATACTTGCTTCTGGCATCCTAGCTCTTAGGGATGATATTGACCTTAAAAAAAATAAGATTGGTATTTATAGTCGCCCCGCAAAATTGACTGATTTAGTGCAAGATGGGGATCGGGTGGAGATTTATCGACCTTTGATTGCAGATCCAAAAGAATTACGTCGTAAGCGAGCTGAAAAATCTAAAGAAAATAAAAAATAAGTCACCTTATTCTAGAGTAGCAAACCGAGCAAAAGCTCGGTTTTTTATTGAAATTTATTTAATTTAAATGAGATTAAATAAATCTGTAATAAAGACATTTATAATAACAACCTGCCTAGGTAACTTTTAAAAAGACAGGGCGTTATTATCATTCTAAGTAGCTCTAGTGTCTTAGGTTATTCCGCTGCTTTAGTTTCTGATACTTTTGTTTCAGCGGCTTCCATTGATTCTTGCGCGGCAAGATTTTTCTCGTTTTTGATGTCAGTCAGAATGCCATTACGATCAAAGATCAGAGTTAAAGTTTCTTGCTGAACTGGGTCATGACCAAGTTCTTGGCGGAAAACATAATACCAAGTCTGAGTACCAAATGGGTCAGATAACATTGGCGTGCCCAAAGTATAAGCGACTTGTTGCTGTGTCATTCCTTTTTGGATCTTAGCAACATCTTTCGCTGTGAGGTAATTACCTTGGTTAATGTCTGGGTGATAGACAAGACGTTCCATCATTGAACAGCCCGTAGACATTAATGCGAGTGATAGTGCTGCAGCAGTTAACAATTTATAACGCATGGATATCTCATTCCTTTTGGAGTCAGAACATCAATGATAATCGACATTGATACAATTTAAAACCTTCCTTATCGACTCTAAGACCACATAAGCATAAAAAAGTTGTCAAAAATTATGCTGCAAGTAACTCTTTAGCATTGGCAAGCGTATTTTTTGTTACCTCAGAACCAGCGAGAAGACGCGCAAGCTCTTGTAATCTAGCTTTTTTATCCAGTAATTGCATGTGAGTTTCTGTTTCTATGCCATTTGTCTCTTTACTCACATAAAAGTGATGATGACCACACCCAGCGACTTGTGGTAAATGTGTTACGCACATCACTTGCGTTGACTCACCGAGTTCGCGTAGTAATTTCCCTACAATTGCCGCTGTTGGCCCACTAATACCGACATCGACTTCATCAAATATTAATGCAGGTGTATCCATCTTTTTAGCAGTAATGACTTGGATAGCTAATGCTATACGTGATAATTCACCACCCGATGCAACTTTAGCAAGCGCTTGGTGTGGCTGCCCTGGGTTAGTCGTCACATTGAATTCTACTTTACAGGCACCATCGATTTGTAGTTGTTCAGGTATAAATTTTACATCAATGGTAAATAGGCCATGAGGCATTGAAAGTTGATGCATACTATTGGTAATTAATGTACTTAATTCTTGGGCATAGTGTAGACGTACATGGTGTAAGCGTTCTGCACATTCGAGAGCTATATGATGATTTGCTTGTACTTGCGCATTTAAGACTTCAGCGTCTTCATTCTGATTAGCTATTTGTTCTTGTTCGCTTAGTAATTGCTGAAATAATTCCGGTAAGGCTTCTGGTGTGACATGGTGTTTACGTGCTAAGTTAATTTGTTTAGAGATACGCTTTTCGAGTTCAAACAAACGATTAGGGTCAAGCTCATATTGGTCACAATAGTGCTTAATTTCATCACTGACTTCGCTGACTTGTATCGATGCTTCTTCAAGCATATCAAGTAGCTCTGAAAATTTAGGGTTAAGAGCGACCAAATCAGTCAATTCATTTTTTGCTATATTTAATAAGCTAATAACATTTGCATCATCATTTTCAGAGAGTATTTGCGTTGTTGATTGCCCAATAGCTAAAAATTGCCCATGATTAGCAAGCTGTTTATATTCTTGGTCTATCTCTTCAAATTCTCCTTGAACAGGGAGGAATTCATTTAGTTCTTTCAGATGGTATTCCAGCAGCAGCTGCCGAGATTCACGCTCTTGCATCTGTTTTTGAAATATGGCTAATTGTTGGCAGGAATCATGCCATGTTTGCCATGCTTTTTTCATTTGAACAAGCAGTTCTTGCTGGTTTGAATAAGCATCAAGCAGGGATTTTTGATGAGCGCTATCTAGCAAGAGTTGGTGTGCGTGCTGGCCATGAATTTGGATCAGTAATGTGCCTAGCTCTCTAAGTTGTGATAAAGGAACTGAAATGCCGTTAATAAAGCCACGTGAACGCCCGTCTGGAGAGATAGTACGACGTAATAAGCACTCACTTTGGTTATCAAGTTGGTGTTCTGTAAGCCAATTGGCAGCCATTTGTGCATCTACTAAGGAAAAGCGAGCGCAAAGGTCAGCACGTTGTGCACCGGGACGTACCATATTGGCTTCACCCCGATTCCCTAGACACAGGCCAAGTGCATCAATAGCAATAGACTTACCCGCACCTGTTTCACCAGTTATGGTTGTCATACCATTACGGAAATCAATTTCTAATTCACGGACGATGGCAAAATTATTGATTGTTAGTTGGGTAAGCATCTGCGCTCTCCTGTAAAAATACACACCTGTGTTTTAATACAGTGTATGACTGTTTTTTTATACAGTAAAGAGGCAGAGTGAAAAAATTAAAAAGTTTTTTTAGCCCATCCTAGTTTTGAACTTAACGTATTGAAATAATTATAATCTTGTGGATGAACTAAATTAAGGTTTTTATTACTACGTTTAACAATGACTTCCTCGCCATCCTGAATAGGGAGCATAATTTGGCTGTCACAGCTGACTTCATAATCAATATTTGTTCGTAAGAATTTCAGCCGAATACTGCTGTCACTGCTAATGACTAGAGGCCTTGAGGATAAGGTATGTGGAAACATAGGAACCAATACAATCGCATCCAAATTCGGGGTTAAGATAGGGCCACCAGCAGAAAGAGAATACGCTGTAGAGCCCGTTGGTGTGGCGATAATTAAGCCATCAGAACGTTGAGAAAAGGCAAATTTTTCATCAATATAGACCTCGAATTCGATCATATGGGCAACTTTGCCTGGGTGTAGAACAATTTCGTTAATTGCGCTGCTTTTACGGGCTTTTTGGTTAGCTTTAATAACTTGAGCTTCTAGCAAAAAACGTCTTTCTTCACGATATTTACCTTCAAGAACACTCGAAAGTTGTTGTAATGCGTTATCAGGGTCTAAATCAGTAAGAAAACCGAGATTACCGCGATTTACACCAATAACTTTATTATTATACCGAGATAAAATACGCGCAGCGCCAAGCATGTTGCCATCTCCCCCTACGACGACAACTAAGTCAGCCTGTTGGCCTATTTCAGTTAATGTCCCGGTGTTGGCATTGGTTAATTTTAAATCTTTAGCAACTTGTTTATCGATAATGGAATGATATTTTTTTGAAACTAGCCAATGGTATATTAATTCATGAGTCGCCAAAGCCTCAGGGTGCCTAGGGTGCCCGACAATGCCTATCGTTTTAAAATGTGGTTGTGGTGTATTATTGCCCTTTTGCATACTTTTTTGGCCTCTGATTGTATGACTTCCCTTGAATCCCTGTATTAGATCCCCATAATACTCTCATATATGGGATTAATGCTAAATACGCGGAGATATTCATGAGTAGTAAAGACCAAAACATGCATAATGAGCAAGCTTTTGAACAAAATGAATCACAAAAAGTTCAAGCTGAGCAAGAAGCCAGCGTTCAACAAGCTGATGAGTTACAAGCAGACGAACAAGCGTTAGCCGCGCGTATTGCTGAGCTTGAACAACAGTTAGAAGCTTCACAAAAAACTGAACGTGAAGCGATGTTACGTGCACACGCCGAAATTGAAAATATTCGTCGTAGGACTGAGCAAGATATCGAAAAGGCACATAAATTTGCACTGGAAAAATTCTCAAATGAATTATTGCCAGTGATTGATAACTTGGAACGTGCAATAGAAGCTGCTGATCACGAAAGTGAAGAGTCTAAAGCGATGTTAGAAGGGCTAAATTTAACGCTAAAAACCTTCTTAGATGCAGTGGCTAAGTTCGGTATTGAGCCTGTAAGTGAAGTGAATGTGCCATTTAATCCTGAGGTTCATCAAGCGATGACGATGATTGAGTCACCTGATCACCAATCTAACCATGTGATTGATGTGATGCAAAAAGGGTACACGTTAAATAACCGTTTACTCAGACCTGCAATGGTGATTGTATCTAAGTAATTGATAAAATGGGATACTTAAGTATCCCATTTTTTATGTCTACAACCTGAAACTATTCACTAATCACTGGCGCCCAATCAATGGGGGTTTTGCCCTGCTGAGCTAAAATTTCATTTGTTTGTGAGAAATGCCCGCACCCGAGAAAACCACGGTGAGCAGAAAGTGGAGAAGGGTGAGGTGCTTTCAGAACATGATGGCGTTTGGTATCAATAATTTTACCTTTTTTCTGGGCATGTGAGCCCCAGAGTAAAAAAATCACACCCTCAGTATTTTCATTAATTGCTTCAATGACTTTATCTGTAAATGTTTCCCAACCTAAATGAGCATGAGAATGTGCATTGCCTTGCTCTACGGTGAGGACGGTATTAAGGAGTAAAACACCTTGTTGAGCCCAACTGAGCAAGTAACCATGAGACGGCCTTTGAAATCCATCAATATCCTTTTCGAGCTCTTTATACATATTCACTAATGATGGGGGTGGCTTAATACCAGGAAGTACGGAAAAAGAGAGGCCATGGGCTTGCCCTGGTCCATGATAAGGGTCTTGTCCTAGGATAACGACTTTAATATCGGAAAGCTCGGTATACTTAAATGCATTAAAAACGTCGTCTTGAGCAGGGTAGATTACCTTACCATTTTTGCGTTGCTCTGCGACATAAGCCAACGTCTCTTTGAAATAAGGTTTTGATTTTTCAGGGCCAATAACATCGTGCCACGTAATGGAGTTTGACATGAAATATTCCATAACAATGAATTTATGAAGGAACAATTATATGAACCAGTTGCTAACCATAAGCTTACTGGTTCATGAAGGAGAGATAAAGCCCCGATGTTGACGATTGATTCAAAAAAAATTGAAATCTTATAAAAATAGTTAAAAAAACAAATTGTGAATTTTGATTTAAATCATAAAGTTGAGCGGTCCAAATTAGTTGCTAAATGGAATAATTGATAAATATCAAAGAAACAAGAGGGTCTAGCTGGTATAAAATATCTATATACATTGGTTAGACCAAATATCCAATTGCAAGTTTTTATAAGATTAATGGTTAATGTAGCTTCGATTTATTAAGTAAATCGAATGCAATCTAGCTCGAACGTGGAGGTCGACATGATTACAGGTATTCAAATTACAAAAACTGATAATGCAGCGCTGTTGAATTCGTTCTGGTTACTGGATGACGAAAAAAATGAAGCTCGTTGTGTTTGCGCGAAAGCCGATTATAACGAAGGGCAAATCGTTGCTAAAGACGAATTAGGTACTTTTGAGTATCGCGAAGTGCCTTTGGAAATGAAGCCAACTGTGCGCGTTGAAGGTGGCCAGCACTTAAATGTTAACGTATTAAGTCGCGAAACATTAGAAGATGCAGTTAAAAACCCAGAAAAATATCCACAATTAACAATTCGTGTTTCTGGTTATGCAGTGCGTTTTAATTCATTAACGCCTGAGCAACAGCGTGATGTTATTACTCGTACTTTCACTGAAAGCTTGTAATAAATATTAAATATAATTACATCTAATAACGTATATTAAATTCTAAAGCCATTGTTAGCAATGGCTTTTTATTTGTTACTAATAAAGTTGATTATTTCCCACCTTGGTTATTTGTATTTCAATATTCTTCCAACAAATATACTTGTTAGGGAGAACTCATGTCATTATCTACACAACAAACACTATCAAAAAAAGATGAATATTTTTTTGTTAGAGAAAACTTAAATATTTATTTACGGCATCAGCACCAAGCGGTTAAACCTTGCACAACAGAACTATGGCCTAAAGATGTAGTAAGAGAAGATTTTTTAGGGGGGCATGCACAACAAAGTGATTATATTTTAGCTTTATTATCTCAGGGGGCCTATGATAAAGATTGGCGGTATATACAGGGGGTTCAAAGGTTAAATAATAAAGAGGTTTATGATCTTGGGATTAACGCTGAATTATTGAATGACGGCCAAACAGGGTTTCAGGCTAATATCTGTCGGTTTAATGATTTATATATTCTTTGTTTTGCTGGTACTAATGATATTATCGATTTTTACAGTAATATTCGTCAAGGTCTTGGTCTTTATGATTCTCAATATTTTCAAGCCGTTGGTTTGATGAATATTTTATCCAATGCAGTAAATGGAAATACGATCTGTACAGGGCATTCATTAGGTGGAGGGTTGGCATCAATTGCAGCGTTAGCAAGTCAATCGCCCTGTATTGCATTCACTCCTGCTGGATTGGCAAAAAACACTATTAATAATATTGGGATTGATTATCACGTTGCTGAAAAAATTGCACAAGAAGGGTTGATACGCTATTACACGGTGCAATATGACTGGCTTGATAGATTGCAAAACTCTTTACCAATCCCTTCTGCGTTGGGAAATTGTATTAAAATGGCTTATAGCGAACATAGCTCTTGGAAAAATTGGTTACCCACCCGTTTATTAACAAGAAGTTTTATAGCTCATTCAATGCTTAAGATTATTAGGGTTATGTGCAAACATAAACCATGGAATAATTGGAATGCAATTACAGGTGAATATAATAAAATACAAGAAATACCACTGGAAATTTTTCCCACTAAAGAAAAAAAACAAGAAGTAAGTTGGCAAGAGTGTTGTGAAAATGCAATGAAAAAAGGCAATATAACTGAGTTTTCAGCACTTTTATCATTAGACCATAAACCTTGCGACATTAATTTTCTTGCTCAGCACTCAGTGAGAACAGCTAATGGGCAATTTATGAAAATTTTAATTGAATCCCGTTATGGTCAATCAATTAAAATGTTTCAATCAAGAGAACAAAAAAGTATTTTACATTTAGCGGCGCAAAATGGTTGTTTTGTACAGTCACAACTGTTAATAAAAAATGGATTAACAGTTAATATGAGAGACAGTTTAGGGAATACCCCTTTACATGATGCTTTAAATAGTCATGCTCTCGATGTTGCCGCATTATTATTGGAGAATGGGGCTGATTGGTGTATTAAAAATAATAAAGGCTTAGATTGTAAGGATATACTTGGTAACCATATTATTAAATATGATTTATTAACGCCTGAAGGAAAACAAATGCGAGATAAAGCTTTTCAAATGATGAGCTAAATAAAAAACGGGCCTAAACCCGTTTTTAGTGACTAGTTTTTGTCGTTATCTATTGATACGGAATGGCTAGCCGGAGTACGACGTTTCCCAATATTTTTCTTGTCGCGATGGCGTACTTTTTCTTTTTTCTTGGCTTGTTCTTCTTTTTTCTTTTCTTTACGCTTAGCAAGCACTTTCTTCGATGGTTTTGGTTTATTTAACATCGCGTCTGAAGGAGCTTTAGTTGTTGGACGTAAAGAATCAACAACACGGATCTTGATAGGCTCTTCAATATAACGAGTAATTTTACCAAATAAAGGGAAATCATGCGCTTCGACCAAGGAAATTGCAGTTCCTTTACGGCCCGCTCGGCCGGTACGGCCAATACGGTGCAAATACACATCTGCAGTTCTAGGTAAGTCAAAGTTAAAAACATGGCTAACGTTTTCGATATCTAAACCACGAGAAGCCACATCGGTTGCAACGAGTACTTTAACTTGGCCATCAACTAGGCGACGTACCGCTTCATTACGCTTAGCCTGTGGCATTTCACCTTCAAGATAACAAGGTTCGATACCCGCTTCACGTAACCATTGGACTAATTCACGCAAACGCTCACGCTTACGCACAAAGACGATAGCTTTGGTGACTTCATCTTGTTTTAACAAATGGCACAGTAAGGCTGTTTTATGTTCTAGTGTGTCAGCTCGGTAATGAAATTGCTGAATTTTTTTACGCTCACGACGAGAAGGGTCAGCGTCAATTTCAATTGGGTCTTCTAATAAGCGCTCAGCAAAGTCACGAATAGCTTCGCCTTCAAGAGTGGCAGAAAATAGCATGGTTTGCTTGCGCCAGCGTGTTTCACCAGCAATTGTTTCTATATCATTGGCAAACCCCATGTCGAGCATGCGGTCAGCTTCATCAAGGATCAAAATTTCAACGGCACGGCAGTCAAAGTTTTCTTCTTTAATATATTGGAGTAGACGGCCTGTTGTTGCGACGACAATATCTTGATTTTCGCTGAAAACTTCAGCGTGATTCATATAAGCAACACCACCCGTGATTGTTGCGATGTCTAAGTGATTATGGGCGCATAGTTCTTTTGCTTGGTCAGCAACCTGCATAGCTAATTCACGAGTCGGCGTGACAACTAGAACGCGAGGCGGCCCTGATTTCTTTCTTGGGAAATCAAGCAAATGTTGGATCGCAGGCAGTAAAAACGCTGCGGTTTTACCTGTTCCTGTCGGGGCTGAACCTAATACATCGCGGCCATCCATTGCAGCAGGAATTGCTGCCGCTTGAATCGCGGTTGGACGTTGATAGCCTTTATCTGAAAGCGCATCTATTAGGCTTTCATCAAGTTCTAGTTCAGTAAAAGTGGATGCAGTCATGATATACCTCTATTTGGGGCGCTGATTATAAACAGGTTAGCAAAATTGTTCACCTGAAAAAATCAGCTTTGCTCAAGTGTAACTGTTTTCACTACGGACAGGGAGTGATATATCTATGGATATGAGTGAAATATAGAGAAGATAAATAATTGAAGGAGGAGGGCGAGTTTCTCCTCCTTCATGCATCGCTAGCTTAGTATATTAATTAACCAGGTGTGATAAGGAATACCCACTAAGTCAATGAGTACCGCACCACTGAGTGGCACAATCATGAAAGCTTTCATTGAAACTTGTTTGTAGCGTTCACATACAGAGGACATATTTGCCATTGCATTTGGTGTCGCCCCTAAACCGTGGCCCATTAAACCGGCACACATTACTGCAGCGTCGTAGTTTTTGCCTAATAAGCGGAAAATAACAAAGACAACTAATAGAATTAAAATAATGACTTGTGCCAATAGGATGGTGAATAATGGCAAAGCAACCGCTTTTAGTTCCCATATTTTCAATGACATCATGGCCATCGTTAAAAATAGGCCAAGTGAAACTTCAGAGATAAGGTCAACGGATTTTTGGTTGATACGGAACAATTCTACTTGGTCATTAATATTGCGGATCACAATTGCAATGATCATTGCCCCAACATAGCTGGGTAGTGAAAACCCGGTTGCCTTGGTAAATTGCGCCGAAGCGAGTTGACCGATGACCATAATCCCTAAGACGAGTGCTAACATTTTTAAAAAAGCGTGAGCATCGATAGATTCAATTTTTCCTGCAATAGTTTCAGGAACTTGAACCCGCTCAACGTTTTCATCTGCTTTAATCTGAACGTTAAATTTCTTAATTAAGAACGTGGCTATAGGGCCGCCAAGTAAGCTTCCTGTAATTAGACCAAAAGTTGCCGCGGCAATTGCTGCAACTGTTGCAGATTGCACACCAAGGCCTTCAGCCATTCCACCAAAGGCAGCCGCACCGCCATGGCCCCCAGTAAGTGAAACACCACCAGCCATGATACCAATAACGGGGTCAACACCGAGTAAATGCGCAAGGCCTGCACCAAAGGTGTCTTGGAAGATAACGACAAACCAGCAGATAAACAGGTAGATAAAGAGTAACCGGCCGCCACTTTTTAAGATGCGGAAGCTGCCATCAATACCAATAGTCGTAAAGAAAGCGACCATTAAAAAGGTTTGTAAACTTGTATCAAAGTTGATTTCGGCTAAGTTAAATGATTTAAGCCCCCAAATAATCAGACTAACGAGAAAACCACCAATGACGGGAGAAGGGATACAAAAGCGCTGTAGCCATTCGATGCGTTTTTTTAAGTGGATCCCCATGAGTAGGCAGATCACCGTTAGGAAGAGGGTGGAGAGTGTGTCGAGGTGTAGAATCATATTTTTCCCTTTTTAACTGTTGTCTTTCACGCTACAGCGTTGTTGGCCGCGCTCCGTTACCCTAATCACATACTTTTGTATGCTCCTAGGGATAACATCACTTGCCGCCTAGCTGTAACGCGAAATTCAATAGTTAAAAACCATTAAGTTATTGCGCTACGGCTAGTTTGATAATCAACTTCAAAGCTATTTTTATTGTGGTGTTTGAAAATTAATTATCTTAACAGCGTGAGAAACAGTGTATTTATCAGTCGAGTTGTTGTGTTGTTTTATTAGAATAAGTATTGGTAAATCAAATAAGCCGCGAGTTTGGCAGTATGGTTGTCAATATCAAATTCAGGGTTGCATTCTGCGATATCAAAAACAGCAATTTTTTGGCTGTGCTTGATAATGGCAAACAGTTCATCAAAAATTTCAGTGGAAATGCCTTTTGGTGCAGGCGCACTCACGCCCGGTGCGATAGCAGCAGAGAATACATCTAAATCAACGGTGACATATAAATAGTCTACATCGTCAATGAAGTTTTTAATCTTTTCAATTACTTGAGGAAGCTTAGAGTAAGCTAATTCTTTATCGCGGATATATTGGCAACCCAATTTATCTGCGGTGTCGAATAGGACTTTTGTATTGCCATGATCAGCGATGCCTAAACATAAATATTGGAAAGGGCGCTGGTGTTGCTGACACAAGATGGCAGATTGTAAAAATGGGGTACCCGATGTGGCGACAGGGGCTTCGCGTAAGTCAAAATGTGCATCAAAGTTGATAATACCAATCGTTTTACCCGCTTGATACTGTTCAACATAGTCAAACAAACCTTGGAAGCTTGCGAATGCAACTTCATGACCACCGCCAAGGACAATCGGCTTTTGGTTATCAGCGAGGAGAGCAATAAGTTGGTCGGATAAACAGCGCTGTGCAGCTTCTAAATTGCCATCATCACAGCGGATTGTACCAACGTCTTTGATTGCAAGTGGTTGATGAATAGGTAACCCTGCCAGCTGATGACGAATTGCATCAGGGCCTGCTTTAGCGCCTTGGCGGCCTTTATTGCGTCGGACGCCTTCATCAGAGGCAAAACCAATTAATGCAAATTTGGCGGGTGTGTGTTTGTTCATGACTTGGTGGATGCGCAAGTGTTCTTGTGTTTCACCATCTGTGCGCCCTTGCCATTGGAAAGGTTGTGTCATAATTACTCCAAGTTAATGAGTTTAGTGATGTTATGCGCGGTTTGGCTGGTGTGCGTGATAAACTCATCCACGCGATGTGTAGAACGAAATTCAGGTGCCATAACTGAAACGACGGCTAATACATCATTCCCTTTGAAAATCGGGGCAGAGACACCCAGTACGCCTTCATCGATTTCACTTACAGACACGCCGTAACCTTGTTGGCGTATCTGTTGTAAATCTTGTTGTAGTTTCAATTTTTGTTGCTCAGTAGTTAATTGTTTTGCATGAGCCTCAAATACTTGGTTTTGGTATTGTTCATGGCGAAAAGCTAACAGCGTTTTCGCACTTGCACCTTTGATTAAGGTATTACCGCGGCCAATAATAAAAGAGCAGCGTAGTGCTTGTTCACTCTCAATCATGTCGACACAAATGGTTTCCCGTATATTTGAGGTGATAATCGCCACGGTTTCTTGGGTTTTTTTCGCTAAAGTTTGTAGCTCTTGTTTAGAGGCGCTCATCAATAAACTGTGGTGATAGTATTTTTCTTGATTTTTGATACTCTGCGAACCGACGCAATATGTACCGTATTGTTTTGCGTGAGATACAAATTCCCAATCTATGAGAATTGTCAGTAGCCGATAAACGGTTGATAATGGGATATCTAGCGCTGAGGAAATAGACTGTGGTGTCACCGGAGAGGCGCAAGTTGTAATGTAAGACAAGATGTCTAAGGTTCTGTTTATACTGTTCATGGCATCTCCTTTTTTTCGAACTTATCAGTAAATTTTTTCCGCCTCAAATATAATTCTCGTAATATGAGAATTATATTGTAGCAAATAGGTTAAATTATGACTTCTATCTGCTTAAAATGAGAATGGTCGAATAAATATTAACCAATAGAGTGCCTGAATGTGTAAGCAAGAAAAGAATTACCGCAAAGGCGGTTTTACGTTTAAACAGTTTTTTGTGGCTCATGACCGATGTGCGATGAAAGTGGGAACGGATGGTGTGCTATTGGGCGCTTGGGCTCCTGTAGAGGGGATCCAGTCTGCATTAGATATCGGTAGCGGTAGTGGGTTAATCGCGTTGATGCTAGCACAGAGAAATGTAATATTACGTGTTGATGCCGTTGAATTAGATAGTAGTGCTGCATCGCAAGCACAAGAAAATTTTATTGAATCACCATGGGTGGATCGTTTACAGGTCATCAACCAAGACATTCTGAGTTACAGCCAGTCGTCTCCCGCGCAATATGACTTAATTGTCAGTAACCCACCTTACTTCGAACCTGCGGTTGCATGTCGAGATGAAAAAAGAGACCAAGCAAGATATACATCGACGCTAACACATGATGTTTTACTTGAAAGTGCGAAAGCTTGCCTGGCTGCTCATGGACTATTTTGCTTAGTGCTGCCCTATGAAGTTGGTGAAAAAATGCAGAAGATGGCTGAGAATTCAGGTTGGTTTACCGCTTTTCGCGTCAATGTTAGTGATAAACCTACAACGGTCTACCATCGCATGCTATTGGGCATTCAACTGCAAGAGACACAAACACAAGTGACATCGCTGGCACTCAAAGATGAAAAGGGTGAGTATACCGATGAATTTCGTAAACTCATTCAGCCATTTTATGTGAAATATTAAAGCCGGCTCAAAGGCCGGCTCTAGCTCATGTTATTCAGGTTTTAAAATAGTGGGACCTGAATTAGGAAGTGGTTCTGGGTAATCTAAGGTGTAATGTAACCCACGGCTCTCTTTGCGTTCTAATGCACAGCGAACCATTAACTCAGCGACTTGAATTAAGTTACGTAATTCAAGTAAGTTATTTGAAATACGGAAATTAGCATAGTAGTCATGAATCTCTTGCTGCAATAGATGGATGCGACGCAGTGCGCGTTCAAGGCGCTTCGTGGTTCTTACGATCCCCATATAATCCCACATGAATAGACGCAATTCATGCCAGTTATGTTGAATGACGACCTGTTCATCTGAATTATGTACTCTGCTTTCATCCCATTCAGATAAATAGGGAATTTCATCGATCTGTTTGATCGTTTTATTAATGTTTTCTGCTGCCGCCCAGCCGTATACCAAGCATTCTAATAGCGAATTGGAAGCCATACGGTTTGCACCGTGCAAGCCGGTGTAGCTAACTTCGCCAATTGCATAGAGGTTCGTGATATCAGTCATACCGGCTTCATCTACAATAACACCACCGCAGGTATAATGGGCTGCAGGAACGATAGGGATGGGCTCTTTGGTCAGATCGAGCCCTAACGTCATCAATTTCGCATAAATCGTTGGAAAATGATTTTTAACGAAATCGCTAGGCTTATGGCTGATGTCTAAATACATGCAATCAGCCCCAAGACGCTTCATTTCATGGTCAATAGCTCGTGCAACAACATCGCGAGGAGCAAGTTCACCACGATCGTCGTGATCGGGCATAAACCGGCTTCCATCAGGGCGCTTGAGGTAAGCCCCCTCACCACGTAATGCTTCGGTTAATAAAAAATTACGTGCTTGTGGGTGAAACAAACAAGTCGGGTGGAATTGATTAAATTCAAGGTTAGCAACACGGCAGCCAGCTCGCCATGCCATTGCTATGCCATCACCAGAAGAAATATCTGGGTTTGTGGTATATTGATAAACTTTAGCCGCCCCACCTGTGGCGAGTACAATTGTTTTCGCTCGAATAGTTTCAACTTGTTCTTTGTGGCGGTTCCAAACGTAAGCGCCTAAAATTCGTGGTGATTCAGACGCATTGGAAAGGATAAGGTCGACGGCATTATAACGTTCTTTAATATGAATGTTGGGATGGGCAAAAGCAAGATCGACTAAGGTGGTTTCAACTTCTTTTCCTGTCGCATCGGCATGATGTAAGATCCGGCGATGGCTGTGACCACCTTCACGTGTTAAATGATACTGTGTTTCGCCGTTCTCGGTAACTTCAGTATCGAATAAAACCCCTTGGTCGATAAGCCACTGTACGCAATGTTTCGCATTGGAGGCAATAAACTCAACCGCTTCTTTTTGACAGATACCTGCACCAGCAATTAGGGTATCTTCAACATGGGATTCGATGCTGTCTGTGTCATCAAAAACAGCGGCAATACCGCCTTGCGCGTAATAAGATGCCCCTTCGCTGAGGCTGCTTTTACTGAGAATGGTCACTTGATGAAAAGGGGCGAGCCGTAAGGCAGCTGAAAGTCCTGCGACACCACTCCCAATGATTAAAATATCAGTGTAATGCTGTGTGGATCCGTTCATAAGTGTTTGCATGTATATAATAGTATGTATTGAGTTTTTTATGTTAGCCTATCGAGTGTCCTATTGCTATTAGTGGATGGTTGTTAAGACACAGTATATTGACCTAGCGCTATTTACGTATTCAAATGGTTTTACTGTGATAGCTATCGCATTCATATTTAAAATCTGTATGCTGTCTTATGAGTCAGTAAGATTATTATAGGCATTTGTTTTAATAAGGATCTTTAAGATCATCTAAGTAATTTTTTTATCGGTTTTGTAAATTTTTGACTATTTTTTTAGATTAAATTGAACTTCAACGAGTTCTACTACTCAAAGTAGTGCTTGCTTTAGGAAGGGAGAACATGATCAAGTTAACATATTATCGGCCTGAATTCGGGAGATATTTCCTGGAATGAGCGAGCAACTGACCGACCAGATTTTGGTTGAAAAGGTACAGAAAGGCGATCAACAAGCTTTCAACTTATTGGTGATAAAATATCAGCATAAAGTCGCGAGCCTAGTATCCCGCTATGTACCGCAAGCGGATGTGCCTGATGTTGCACAGGAGTCATTTATAAAAGCTTATCGTGCCATTGGTTCATTTCGTGGTGACAGCGCATTTTATACTTGGCTTTATCGGATTGCGGTAAATACAGCTAAAAATTATTTAGTTGCCCAAGATAGACGCCCACCTGCGTCGGACTTGGAAGCGAGTGATGCAGAAAACTTTGAAACCGCAGGTGCCTTAAAAGAAATTTCGAACCCAGAGAACTTAATGTTGTCTGATGAATTAAAGAAAGTTGTTTTCCGAACCATCGAATCGCTGCCTGAGGACCTCAGAATGGCAATTACGCTTCGCGAGTTAGATGGTTTGAGCTACGAAGAAATCGCAGAAATAATGGATTGCCCAGTTGGCACCGTACGTTCTCGGATTTTTAGGGCAAGGGAAGCAATTGACAATAAAGTTCAACCACTGATTCAACAGTATTAATATGTTAAATCAGTCAATTAAATATAATTGTGATGCAATTAACTGAAGGTAATTGGGCATGCAAAGAGAGAAACTTTCCGCAATGATGGATGGCGAAGTACTAGACTTAGAACTGGTCAACGCTATTTCACGTGATTCAACGTTAAAACAACGTTGGGAGAGCTATCATCTTATTCGTGATACTCTACGTAACGATACTAGTGAAGTCATGCACTTTGATATTGCAAGTAAAGTTGCGGCAGCATTAGAGAATGAAGCTGTGCGTATTAATCCTCAGGTAGTTGTCGAATCGCAGCCAGAGCCTGCGACTTGGGGGGCTTTCCCATTCTGGGGCAAAATTCGTCCTTGGGCGAGCCAGTTGACTCAAATTGGTGTTGCAGCGTGTGTATCTTTGGCCGTGATTGTTGGTGTTCAACAATATAACCAAAGTAGTGCTGTTGACTCTCCTGTTGACGAGCCAATGTTCAACACGATCCCTGTCGGTAGTGGGGCGCCAGTTAGCTTGAATATCTCAGATAACCAATTATTTGGTAATGAGCAGCAAATTCAACAAGTTGAACAACAAAATCAACGTATTAATGCGATGCTTCAACAATATGAAATTGAAAGACGCTCGATGCTTAACCAGCAATATCAAGAGTCTGCACAACCTGCGTCTTCAGCAGGAGTTAAATTGCAATAATGAATAAATGGTTATCCGTCATCTGCCTGACGGGCAGCCTGATTATTTCTAATCAAGCTTCGGCATCTGAACTAGATGCCGATGTTCTTTTTAAAGAAATGGGAAATGCTGCCCAGAACCTTTCTTACGAAATGTCTTATATGACATTCAGCCCGCAATCAATAACACCAGTACGTTATCGTCATGCAGTCATCAATGGTGAGCCTGTTTCACAAATGATCCAAATGGACTCATCGCGCCGTGAAATTGTACAAAAGGGCAATAAAATCAGTTATTTTGAACCTGGTTTTGATGCTTTTAGCTTAAACGGCAAATATATAGTTGATAACTTACCGTCAGTAGTTTTTGCCAATTATCAACAGATTAAGCCTTATTATAATTTTATTGATGCAGGGCGTACCCACATTGGCGATAGGCCCGCATTAGTAATTCGCATAATATCGAAAGACAACTCTCGGTTTAACTATGTAGTATTAATCGACGAAGAAACGAAATTGCCATTACGTATTGACCTTCTCGATAATAATAGCCAAACATTAGAACAATTTCGTGTTATCTCGACGGTGCTAGATAGCCAAACAGTGAAGGATTCATTACTCACATTAAGTAAGGTAAATATGCCACCATTATTGATTTCCCCTACAAATGGAAATCCTTCTTTTAAATGGCAAGTGGGCATGTTACCTCCAGGTTTTGAAGAAATATCTCGATCTTCGCGAAAATTGGCGGAAGATGACGTAGTAGAAACCGCGATGTTTAGTGATGGTTTATTTACCTTTTCTGTAAATGTGACAAAATCGACTAAAGGCCCGTTACTTGACCAACCGCTTCAAAATGGGCGTCGGACTATTTACACAATGACGCAAAAGCAAAATGTCATCACTATCATCGGTGAATTACCGTTAGCAACAGCACAAATGGTCGCAGGTAGTATTCAGTTTCGGGAGTAAATTATGGTAAAAGAGTGGGCAACAGTAGTCCGTTGGCAAAACGGTAGGGCTTTATTGCGCTATGGTTCTTCGTCCGGGTGTGGCAGTTGTAGTGCTCGAAAAACCTGTGGTTCTTATGCTTTAAGCAAAATAGGGCCAAATACGGAACATGAATTAGAAATTGCGATTGAGCAACCGCTAGTTGAGGGGCAAAAAGTTGAAGTCGGTATTCCTGAAGGAAGTTTAATTCGCTCAGCGCTATTAGTTTATTTAACGCCTATTTTCGGGTTATTTATTTTTGCTGGCTTAGCGCAGGCGTTTGATTTTGAGCAGCTCTGGATAGCGATTTCAGGTGTAATTGGTGGTATTATTGGTTTTTATGCCGCGCGTAGACTCGCATCAAATTGGCGTGATGATGAAGCTTTTCAACCCGTTGTTTTACAGATCGGGTTACATCCAAACGAGCTTTCAGTGCAAATTAATTGCTAAATTTCAATATGTTGAGTTAGAAGGTTAATTTGATATTATCAATAGAAGGGGAACATATGTTTCCCTTTTTTGTGGATGAGAGTTAGTTAGCAGGCAAATAGTATTATGACAGATATAGTATTATGACAAATCAGGTCATTAACATATTTTGTCAGTTTTGAGTTAGAAATTACAATAGATTGATTATGGCTATAAAAATGGTTGAAGTGAGTCGTATTTATACTGAATTAGGGCGACTAACCTACCTATCTTATGTAGGTTTACAGTTGTTTTACATTGAATCTTTGTGTTAGCGGGTTCTTATATGTAAAATGCAGCTAATTAACAATCTTGTGATAATCATAGCATTTTAGTTTTGTTGCGACATTTGCACAAAACTGATTTTGTAAGGCAATTTAAAAGAAGATATTACCTTGAAAATCAATAATATAAGAAACTTTTCCATCATTGCTCATATCGACCACGGTAAGTCGACCTTGTCAGACCGCATTATCCAAATTTGTGGTGGTTTAACCGACCGCGAAATGGCTGCGCAAGTTTTAGACTCGATGGACTTAGAGCGCGAGCGTGGGATCACTATTAAAGCACAGAGCGTGACGCTTGATTATAAAGCTTCAGATGGTGAAACTTACCAATTAAACTTCATTGACACACCGGGTCACGTTGACTTCTCTTATGAAGTATCTCGTTCATTAGCAGCCTGTGAGGGTGCTTTGCTGGTGGTTGATGCAGGGCAAGGTGTTGAAGCTCAAACCTTGGCAAACTGCTATACCGCTATCGAAATGGACTTAGAAGTGGTTCCAGTCTTAAATAAAATTGACTTACCCGCTGCCGATCCTGAACGTGTTGCTGATGAGATAGAAGATATTGTTGGTCTTGATGCACATGATGCGGTTCGCTGCTCTGCGAAAACGGGTATTGGTGTTCAAGATGTAATTGAACGCCTCGTTAAAGAGATCCCACCACCTGTTGGGGATGCAGATGCGCCTTTGCAAGCACTCATCATTGACTCATGGTTTGATAACTATTTAGGCGTTGTTTCATTGATCCGCATTAAGAACGGAACATTGAAAAAAGGCGATAAAATTAAAGTCATGAGCACTGGCCAAGTGTATAACGCGGACCGTCTCGGTATTTTTACACCCAAGCGAATTGATCGCGATGTTTTGAATTGCGGTGAAGTAGGCTGGTTGGTTTGTGCAATTAAAGATATTACAGGAGCTCCAGTCGGTGACACGCTAACGGGAGCTCGTCATCCAGCGGATAAAGCATTGCCTGGGTTTAAAAAGGTTAAACCACAGGTTTACGCTGGGTTATTCCCTGTAAGTTCTGATGATTATGAATCATTTCGTGATGCGTTAGGTAAATTAAGTCTAAATGACGCCTCTTTATTCTATGAGCCAGAAACTTCGACTGCACTAGGCTTCGGTTTTCGTTGTGGTTTCCTTGGCCTATTGCACATGGAAATCATTCAAGAGCGTTTAGAACGTGAATATGACCTTGATTTGATTACCACTGCACCCACGGTAGTATACGAAGTGCAGCAAACCAACGGTGATATCGTGTATGTTGATAGCCCATCTAAGCTACCAGCATTGAACAATATTGAAGAATTACGCGAACCAATCGCAGAATGCCATATGCTGATGCCTAAAGAATATTTAGGTAACGTTATTACACTTTGTATTGAGAAACGTGGCGTTCAGACCAATATGGTCTATCATGGTAATCAAGTATCGCTGACTTACGAAATCCCAATGGCAGAAGTCGTATTGGATTTCTTCGATCGCTTAAAATCAACCTCTCGAGGATATGCATCTTTAGATTATGCATTTAAACGCTTCCAAGCATCAGACATGGTGCGTGTTGATGTTCTTATTAACAATGAGCGTGTTGATGCGTTGGCTTTGATCACTCACCGTGCGAACTCTCAACATCGTGGTCGTGAACTGGTTGAAAAAATGAAAGAGCTAATCCCTCGTCAGCAGTTTGATATTGCGATACAAGCAGCTATTGGTAACCACATTATTGCTCGTTCTACAGTTAAACAATTGCGTAAAAACGTACTCGCCAAGTGTTATGGTGGTGACGTTAGTCGTAAGAAAAAACTGTTGCAGAAGCAAAAGGATGGTAAGAAACGTATGAAGCAGGTTGGTAACGTTGAGCTACCACAAGAAGCGTTCCTTGCTATATTGCACGTTGGTAAAGACTAAGTTTACAAGGAGCCTCAATGGCGAACACCTTTGCCTTGATCCTAACACTGGCAACATTAATCACAGGGATTATATGGTGTTTAGACAAGTTTAAATTTGCACCTGCACGTAAAGCAAAACTCAAGCAGTTACAAGATGCAGCGAATGGCGCAGTGAGTGAAGCGGATGTAGCAAATGCTGTCCGCCGTCCATCATGGCTTGAAACAGGGTCATCTATTTTCCCTGTGTTAGCGATTGTATTGATTGTGCGCTCATTTATTTATGAGCCATTTCAAATACCTTCAGGGTCAATGATGCCAACGTTGTTAGTTGGTGACTTTATGTTGGTAGAGAAATTTGCATATGGGTTAAAAGATCCAATTACCCAAACGACACTCATTGAAACGGGTAAGCCAAAGCGTGGTGATATCGCGGTATTTAAATATCCGAAAGATACTAACGTGGATTTCGTAAAGCGTGTTATTGGTCTACCTGGAGATAAAATTGTTTATAACCCGGATGCTAAAGAGCTAACAATTTACCCAAATTGTGCTGACAACAAGTGTACAGAGAAGCTGCCAATTGTTTATGGCCCTCTGGCTCCGAGTGAGTGGACAATGTTCCTTGATATCGGTTCTGTTGTTGACAACCAAAAAGGGAATTATGAAGTTCCGTTAGATCAAGCATTACCAAGGAATGCGCTACGTCAGTATGAGCGCAGCGAAAAATTAGATACTGTTGAGCATCAAATTCTTATTATTCGCCAAGCAATTACTGAAGCAAAATATTTGCAACCAGGCATGCCGAGGAATGAATGGATTGTTCCTGAAAAGCACTACTTTATGATGGGTGATAACAGAGATAATAGCTCTGACAGCCGTATGTGGGGCTTTGTACCGGAGGAAAATTTAGTTGGTCGTGCGGTATTTATTTGGTTAAGTTTAGATAAACAAGAAAACGAATGGCCGACGGGTGTACGCTTTAGTCGAATTGGTCCACTATAATTTGATTAGTTGGTTTAGCGAAATGTTGAAAATGCAGGTTTTCGTTTGAAAACCTGCATTATCCGAAGCATTATTGTTTTACCCAGTGTACAATATAAATTAATTAATATTATTGGCTCCTCAATTATTAACTCTCCCATTTTAACTTATTGTAACTAATAGTTTTTTATAATTAGTTCCACTGAGCTGCAAAAAATGTGGGAAAATAAGGTGTCAGTGCAAACGCAACAGTTTTGTAAAATGGGGTATTTTACAGGTCTGTTGCGTGTGCTTTTTTATCAAATAAAAATGGTTGGGCGCACATGAACCCCTCTTTATTAGAAAGATTACAGCGTAAGCTTGGTTATCAATTCAAACAGAACGAATTATTAATCCAAGCATTGACACATAGAAGTGCAAGCAGCAAACATAATGAGCGTCTAGAATTTTTAGGTGACTCGATTTTGAGTTTTGTGATCGCAAATGACTTATACCACCGTTTTCCAAAGGTAGACGAGGGGGATATGAGTCGTATGCGAGCAACGCTTGTACGCGGAAATACATTAGCAGAAATCGCACGCGAATTTGAACTCGGTGAATGTTTACGTTTAGGGCCTGGGGAATTAAAAAGCGGTGGTTTTCGTCGCGAATCTATCCTTGCTGATACTGTTGAAGCACTGATCGGTGGTATTTTTTTAGATAGTGATATCCAAACGATCGAAAGAATTATTTTAGATTGGTATCAAAGTAGACTGGTTGAGATCAGTCCGGGTGATAAACAAAAAGACCCGAAAACAAGGTTACAAGAATATCTGCAAGGGCGCCATTTACCACTACCTAATTATTTGGTTGTTCAGGTTAAAGGTGAAGCTCACGATCAAGAGTTTACGATCCACTGCCAAGTTAGTGGTATTGACCAACCGATTAATGGTGTTGGCTCAAGCCGTCGTAAAGCAGAGCAAGCAGCAGCAGAGCAAGCATTGAAAATTTTGGAGCTTGAATGAGTGAATTACAATCCCACTGTGGTTTTGTTGCCATAGTTGGACGGCCAAATGTCGGTAAATCGACATTATTGAATCAATTACTGGGGCAAAAAGTTTCGATTACTTCGAGAAAGCCACAGACGACTCGCCATCGTATTATGGGGATCCATACAGAAGATAACTATCAAATTATTTATGTTGATACCCCAGGACTTCATATTGAAGAAAAACGTGCAATCAACCGTTTAATGAACCGCGCTGCATCCAGTTCAATTGGCGACGTTGAATTAGTTATTTTTGTTGTTGAAGGGACGAATTGGACCGCTGATGATGAGATGGTACTGACCAAGCTATCTAGCTTACGTTGCCCTGTGATCTTAGCGATTAATAAAATTGACAACGTCACTGATAAAACGGTTTTACTTCCTCATATTGGTATGATCAGCCAGAAAATGAATTTCTTGGATGTTGTTCCTATCAGTGCAGAAAAAGGTGTAGGTGTTGATACCATCGCTAAGATTGTAAAACAGCATATCCCTGAAGCAGTGCACCATTTTCCAGAAGATTACATTACTGACCGTTCGCAGCGTTTTATGGCATCAGAAATTATCCGAGAAAAGCTCATGCGTTTCTTAGGTGACGAACTGCCATATTCAATTACAGTTGAAATTGAACAATTTAAAGTAACTGATACGGGTATTTACCATATCAATGGCTTAATTCTTGTTGAGCGTGAAGGCCAAAAGAAAATGGTTATTGGTAACAAAGGTAGCAAACTGAAAACTATTGGTACCGAAGCTCGTATTGATATGGAAAGAATGTTTGATAACAAGGTTCACCTTGAGCTTTGGGTTAAGGTTAAATCTGGTTGGGCTGATGACGAAAGAGCATTACGCAGCCTAGGTTATGTTGACGACCTAAAATAGTAGGTGGCAAAGTGAGTGGTTGGCAGCGTGCGTTTGTACTCCATTCAAGGCCTTACAGTGAAACGAGTTTATTGCTCGATTTTTTTACTGAAGGTGAAGGAAAAATACGTTTACTTGCAAAAGGCGCTCGCCGTAATCGCTCACCATTAAGGGGGAGTTTACAGCCCTTTACACCTTTGCTCATCCGTTGGGGTGGCAAAGGTGAAATCAAAACCTTAATTAATGCGGATCCCGTATCTTTAGCCCTCCCTTTAACAGGTACCGTACTATATAGCGGTTTATACCTTAATGAATTAACCGCGCGTGTATTAGAATTTGGTACACCATATTCTGCACTATTTTTTGATTACCTCTCCTGCTTACAAATTCTGGCTGCAAGTGAGCGCACTCCCGAGTTTGCATTGCGTCGATTTGAATTAGCTTTGCTTTCTTACCTTGGTTATGGTGTTGATTTTTTACATTGTGCTGGTAGCGGGGAACCTGTTTCTGACACAATGACTTACCGGTATAGAGAAGAAAAGGGGTTCATTGGCAGTTTGGTTGTTGACCAACTTAGTTTTACGGGTAAACAATTGAAAGCATTGGCGAGTCAAGAATTTCCTGACGCAGATACGCTTAAAGCAGCAAAACGTTTTACCCGGCTGGCATTAAAACCTTATTTAGGTGGTAAACCTTTAAAAAGCCGAGAATTATTTCGTCAGTTTACTTATTCACCCGTTGAACATAACAAACAGAGTTAACACTGTTTTTAATTTTATTTTTATCTAATTTGTCACGCCGTTATCATTGCCATAAATCCTTTTCTCATGTGTCTTTTTAGCTGAATTAGCGTAATCAGACAACGCTAATTTTTTGCCGATATAAAATCTTACGAAGCGCTTCGCAAAAATAAAGTTCAAGTACTGAAACAGAGCGTGTGGATTGGAATTTGCTTCGAATGGTGAGAGATTTATTCCCTCAACAGAGAAAATTACAGTAGGATAGTGGGTAAATAAGTTTATTAGCATTTATTAATGGGGAATAAAAAATGGCAGAGCTTTTGTTAGGCGTAAATATCGACCATATTGCAACGGTTAGAAATGCAAGAGGAACGCAATATCCAGACCCTGTACAAGCTGCATTTGTTGCGGAGCAAGCAGGTGCTGACGGTATTACAGTGCACTTACGTGAGGACCGTCGCCATATTACAGATAGAGACATCACTTTGTTGAATGAAACTATTCAAACGCGTATGAATCTTGAAATGGCAGTAACTGAGGAAATGGTTGAAATTGCATGCCGTATCAAACCGACTTTTTGCTGTTTAGTGCCAGAAAAGCGTGAAGAAGTCACCACTGAAGGCGGTTTAGATGTTGCGGGTCAAAAGCAGAAAGTGGCTGATGCTGTAAAACGTCTAACTGACGCGGGTATTCTTGTTTCATTATTTATCGATGCGGATCATCAGCAAATTGATGCAGCTCAAGCGTGTGGGGCACCATTTATTGAAATTCACACAGGAGCTTATGCTGATGCTAAGTCAGAACAAGAGCAAGAGTTAGAATTTCGTCGTATTCGCGATGGCGTCGTGTACGCAGCAAGTAAAGGCATTAAAGTCAATGCAGGTCACGGCTTAACATACCATAATGTTCAACGTATTGCGCAGTTGCCTGAAATTTATGAGCTTAATATTGGCCATGCGATTATTGGGCGAGCTTTGTTTAGTGGTTTGGCCCAAGCCGTTGCTGATATGAAAAAAATCTTATTAGAAGCACGTAAATAATGGCCATTGTTGGATTAGGAACGGATATTGTTGAGATTGCTCGAATTGAGTCGGTGCTTGAACGAACCGGTGATAGTCTGGCGAAAAGAATTCTAACTGAGACTGAATTAGCCCAATATCAACAGCAATCAAAGCCAGCTCGTTTTTTAGCAAAACGGTTTGCTGTGAAAGAAGCGGCAGCTAAAGCATTAGGTACTGGGATCCGTAATGGTTTAGCCTTTAACCAATTTGAAGTCACCAATGACAAATTGGGGAAACCATTATTAAGTTTAACTGGTGAGGCATTAGAGCTAGCGAATCGGTTAAGAGTCACGCATTGCCATGTTTCTATTACCGATGAACGGCATTATGCATCTGCGACAGTTATCATAGAAAGTAATTCTTAAATTGATGTTATATCGAGCTGCCAGTAAAAGTCACTGGCAGCATTTAGGGGTAACTAGGTGGATAATTAAAAATAAGTGAAGTTAAGCCTAAATTTTATCCGCATGGTGAATGGCGACAAACTTATCCCAAAGCTGTTCTTCAGTCTCGATATGTTGGGGGTCAGTGATGATCGTATTAGTAATTGGGCATACAGACTGGCAAGTAGGTTTGTCGTAATGGCCTACACATTCAGTACATAGGGTTGAGTCAATTTCATAAATTTCGTCGCCCATAAAAATTGCATCATTTGGGCACTCAGGTTCGCACATATCGCAATTGATACAGCGTTTTGTAATTAATAAAGACATATCAGTTACTTACATTGTATTAAGTTAAAAACTAGTAACTTATACCTTGCACCTATTCGTTACTTTCGTTTGTTTTTTATATTTTTATGCCGTGTATTTTACCTTCAAAGTTTGAAAAAAGTAACAAAAATCATAATGTAGATGTTTTATATCATTTCAACGATAAATTTTTGTTTTTTGGTTATCAATTTTTTTATTTTAAAATATTGGTGTTTTTTATTGTTTTAGTAATATCCGGGTAGTTACTTTCTGATTTATAACAATCAGTAAGTTAAAATATAATAATATAAATTTAGACGAGAATGTAAATACACTTATACTGAAAAGTTGAATTTAGATATGTGAAATAAAGATTGTTAATTTAATTATTAATGGTGTTTTTTATACTAAGACTCCTCCTGTGGTTATGATTGTTATTAATCTCATTATAAAAATATAATTTTAAATTAGTTATTTTAAATAAGGGGCATAATGCCCCTTGGGCACTAATTTAAATGTTCATAAAATATAACGCTGATATTATATGATACTATAGCTATGAGTTCTCCAGCTTTTATCTTTTTCAGCTTGGCTAAATATATGAATGAGGCCATTAGCAATAAACAGAGTTGCTGATTGAATCGTACTTCCAACAGTAAATTCATCAACATAGAGTAGTTTTATACCTGCTTTATCATCGATTTCATATAACTCGACGATTTTTTCGCTTAAATTATATCCATATAAGTATTGTTTATTCTCTACCGTATCATAAAATGCTTGAATATTACCAAGGTAGGATCTTAATTTTCCTTTTTGTGCAGGAGCATTTGGGTCGATTTTACCATTTTCAGCCATGGAATATACAACGTAAGTTTTATCTTTTGAGTGACCTAAAAAATAATTACGCTTTGCAGCGCTGAAGGTCATTGTTGTTGGATAAAACTCTTCAAATGAACCATCTTGTACTAAACGTCTAATGATAGCCATATATTTATTCCTTCTAATGTTAATAATGAATAATAATGTGATTGCCTAGTTATCATAAATAAATAAGTTAGATTTAAAATAATCTTTATTATTAGTTCATTTCATACATCTAATTAATAGAATAAATATTCACAAAGATTGAAAGTTATGATAAAAATAATAAAAAAGATAAAGGGTTAAAAGTATGTTCGAAAATCTTGGGGTTCTTAACTTCTGGACTTATTTGGCAGGGCTTGTATTAATCATTATTGTACCTGGACCTAATTCATTATATGTATTAAAAACAAGTACATCGAGCGGTACACGGTTTGGCTATCGAGCTGCTCTAGGGGTATTTACTGGGGATGCGATATTAATTTTCCTATCATTTATCGGTGTCGCATCAGTGATAAAAGCATCTCCAACACTATTTATGATAGTACGCTATTTAGGTGCAGCTTACCTGCTATATTTAGGTGGTAAAATTTTATATAGCACATTTATGCATAAAAAATCTAATAAAGACGGCATTGAGACTATCTCAATCAAAACAGAAAAACATTTTACTCGTGCCCTTGTACTTAGCTTAACAAACCCAAAAGCAATTTTATTTTATATTTCTTTCTTTATACAATTTGTTGATTTTAATTACTCTCATGCATGGGTGCCTTATCTTGTACTGGCAACTATTCTAGAATTAGTTAGTTTTTTATACTTAAGCTTATTGATTTTTAGTGGTTACTTGATAGCCCGTTTTTTACGTGAAAAACAACTCCTTGCAAAGCTTGGAAATTGTACGGTAGGTGCGTTTTTTATGGGGTTTGCAGCTAAGTTAGCGATTTTCAGCAATTAAAATTAGGCTGTTATTATAAAAGCAAAAGCATTTTAATTGCGGTCATTCTAACATTTAAGGATAATCACGTGTAAACGCATTGGTTAGAGGTAAGAGTGACACAAATAGAAATTGATGAGTATTGGATGCAACAAGCCATTGAACTTGCGCTAAAAGCACAAGATCTTGGAGAAATTCCTGTCGGTGCGGTCTTAGTGAAAGATAACCATTTGATTGCTTCGGGTTGGAACCGCTCTATTATTGATCATAATCCGACAGCACATGCTGAGATTATGGCTTTACAACAAGCAGGGCATGAGTTGTCAAATTATCGGTTATTAGATACCACCTTATATGTCACCTTAGAGCCTTGTATTATGTGTGCAGGTGCAATGATCCACAGCCGTATTAGCCGTGTAGTTTATGGTGCTAAGGACTTTAAAACGGGAGCTTGTGGTTCTTACCTAGATATCATGGGACAAGCAGGGTTAAATCATTATGTGGATGTTACTGGTGGTGTTCTAGAAAAAGAGTGTTCTTCAATGCTGAGTGCTTTTTTTAAGCTGCGTAGAGCCCAAAAAAAAGAACAAAAGCGCTAATAGGGTAAATTTTAGCGCTCCCATTTTATTTTAGCATGATTTATAACGGCTTCTCAGGTGCTTTTAGTGGTGTGATGGGCGTTTTATCATCGGTTTCATCGGTATTTTGCGCTGGATGTAGTGAAAGCAGATACTTACCTAATGGTAGTCTTTTTTCTTCGAGTGTTTTAGGTGGTTGCGTTACAGAACTCATTTTCCCTAAGTGTGTAGTACTCACTTTTTCAGGAATAGGGGACTGGTTTTGAATCGTTAGAGCTCCACCTTCTGTATGATCCTCTGGGGAGATTAAATAAATAAGTGATTTTTGTGCAATATCAAGCGCATGCTGTTTTCTTTCTTGGCTTTGTAGGTAACCAACTAAGCTTTGATGATAACGACGAATATTCTCAACGTAACGATAAGCCTCGTGGCCACGTGCATAACCATAAGTGAGCTGTGAGTAATATTTTTTCTGTGTTAATAAAGGTAAACGGGCTTTTACGTCTAGCCACCGGTTAGGGTCTCCACCTAACATTTCAGTTAATTTACGTACATCCTGCATATGCCCATATCCCATATTATAGGCAGAAAGGGCGAACCAGATACGGTCATCCTCTTCGATGGTTTCAGGTAAACGTTCCATAATATAAGCAATATACGCGGCTCCACCCTTAATACTTTCTTCAGGGTCTAACCTGTCAGCAATACCCATTGTTGTTGCCGTTGGCTTGGTTAGCATCATCAACCCACGTACCCCCGTAGGCGAAGTTGCTAAAGGGTCCCAATGGGACTCTTGCCATGCGATAGCCGCTAACAATTTCCAGTCAATTACCTGAGCGTACTTTTCAAACAGCGGTTGATATTCGGGAAGTTTGTTATCAATTGCTTTTATAAATGCCATTGTGTCGAAATAATCGAAAGACTCTACATGACTAAAATATTTTTCATTAAGACGTGCGAGTAATTCGGTCTCATGGCTGAGATTAAAGAAATCAAGTAATGCAGCGTCTAAACTGTTTTCTTTGCTACGACGCATGTACCAAGTGATAGCGTGTTCATCCAATAAATCAAAAGCAACAGCAATTTGAGGGTGAATACGTTGCTGTAATGCAACTGCGATAGAGTCTTCTAATGTGTAGTCAACCTCGCCATCAGCAACCATTTCAAGGATTTGATTGGTATTGTATTTTGAGGTTTCCTCCCACTTTAGGTTTGGGTATTCTTTGGCCAGCGCCTTTAGTGTGCTTGCATGAGCGGTGCCAGCAGTAACCAATAATTTGCCGTTAATTTCATTGAAATTTTTAGGGCGATTGGTTCCTTTGCGATAAACAAGTTGTTGAGTGACATTGAGGTAACTAGGACCGGTTTTCGTTTTGGCTAAACGATCTTTGTTATATAACAAGCCCGCGACTGCGATATCAGCATCACCATTTTCAAGGTCATCGAATATTTGCTCGAATGTTGGGCGGATGGTTATTTTAAGCTTAACACCTAGGTATGAGGCAAAGCCTTGAGCCAACTCGTAGTCAAACCCACGCAGCTGTTTTTGCTCATCAATATAGATAAGTGGTGAGCTAACGGCACTAATACGTAATTCACCTTGAGAAATAATTTTATTAATTTGTGAATTTTGCGTATTGGGCCAACGGACGTTAAAACCGATGACCATAGTAGCCAGTAGCGCGATAACCACGACAATTAAATAGTTAACTTTTAAGTTATTCAAATAATAGTTTCTCGTGCATTGACTGGTGCTATACATCAATAAAGAGTATGGCTAAATATGGTTATAATTCCAGTAGTCGGCTATTTTGCTCAACATTTAGGAACGGTGCAACCTATATTATCGTATTTAGCACAGAATAATATTTAACTAATCGCTTCCTTTTTAATCACGCAAACGGTTTCGTATTGATGAACATTGCTCTATAATGTGTTCCGGTTTCCCTGCTTTCATGTTCAGGGCTGGCGTTTAAAAGAGAGAAATTAAGACGATGGAAATTTTGCGTGGTTCACCTGCTCTATCAGCATTTCGTATTACCCGCCTTTTGGCGCTGTTTGCAGAAAAACAGCTTCCTGTCACGGATATCTATGCTGAATATATGCACTTTGCTGAATTATCGGCGCCGTTGAGTGATAGCGAGCAAGGCAAACTAAGCAGTTTGTTAAAGTATGGTCCTTCTCTGGCAGAGCACGACCCATTCGGTAAGCTTATTTTAGTCACCCCTCGTCCGGGTACTATCTCTCCATGGTCTTCAAAAGCAACGGATATTGCCCATAACTGTGGCCTTAGCCAAGTAAAGCGTATCGAGCGTGGGGTTGCTTACTATGTTCAAGGTGGTGAACTGACCCAAGAACAGTGGCATGAAGTGATCGCGGCTTTGCACGATCGCATGATGGAAAGCATTTTCTCTTCTTTTGAACAAGCGAGTGCATTATTTGTGCAGCAGCAGCCGGCACCAATGAAATCCATTGATGTGATTACGGGGGGCCGTCTTGCATTGGATACAGCAAACAGGGAAATGGGCCTAGCGTTAGCTGATGACGAAATTGATTACCTGCTAGATGCCTTTATTGGGTTAGAGCGTAACCCAACGGATGTTGAACTATACATGTTTGCTCAAGCAAATTCAGAACATTGTCGCCACAAAATCTTTAATGCGGATTGGGTGATTGATGGTGAAGAACAGCCTAAATCGCTGTTTAAAATGATTAAAAATACGTTTGAAAAAACACCTGACCACGTTTTATCGGCATATAAAGATAACGCAGCCGTGATGGAAGGCTCGCCTGTTGGTCGTTTCTTCCCTGAGCCCGAAGGGCGCACTTACCGCTACCACCAAGAAGATGCTCATATCTTAATGAAAGTGGAAACCCATAACCACCCAACAGCGATTTCGCCTTGGCCAGGAGCAGCAACAGGCTCTGGTGGTGAAATTCGTGATGAAGGCGCAACAGGTCGCGGCGCGAAGCCAAAAGCGGGCTTAGTCGGTTTTTCGGTTTCTAACCTACGTATTCCTGGTTTTGAACAGCCTTGGGAAGAAGATTTTGGTAAGCCAGAGCGCATTGTGACCGCTTTGGATATTATGATGGAAGGGCCATTAGGGGGGGCGGCATTTAACAATGAGTTTGGCCGTCCTGCGTTATTAGGCTATTTCCGTACTTATGAAGAAAAGGTCAATAGCCACAATGGTGAAGAGTTACGTGGTTATCATAAACCCATTATGTTGGCAGGCGGCATAGGGAATATCCGTGCAGACCACGTACAAAAAGGTGAAATTACGGTCGGTGCTAAGCTCATTGTACTGGGTGGCCCTTCAATGAATATTGGGTTAGGTGGTGGAGCCGCTTCATCCATGGCATCAGGCCAATCCGATGCGGACCTCGATTTTGCTTCAGTACAGCGTGATAACGCTGAAATGGAACGCCGTTGCCAAGAAGTGATCGACCGTTGCTGGCAGCTTGGCGACGATAACCCTATCTTATTTATCCATGACGTAGGTGCGGGTGGTTTATCGAATGCCATGCCTGAGCTGGTGAATGATGGTGGCCGTGGTGGGCGTTTTGAATTACGTAAGATCCTGAATGATGAGCCAGGTATGAGCCCGCTAGAAGTTTGGTGTAATGAGTCACAAGAACGTTATGTCATGGCGGTTTCACCTGAGCAACTTCCTGTATTTACTGCGATTTGTGAACGTGAACGGGCACCGTTCGCCGTCATTGGGGAAGCCACTGAAGAGCGTCATTTAACGCTGAATGATGAACATTTTGCAAACCAGCCGATTGATATGCCACTGGATGTTTTATTAGGCAAAACACCCAAAATGTTGCGTGATGTGAAAACATTAAAGGCAGAGCCAGATTCATTAGACAGAACGGCGATTAATTTAAATGAAGCGGTAAAACGTGTTCTGCATTTACCCGCTGTAGCTGAAAAAACATTCTTAATTACCATAGGGGATCGCACCGTTACAGGTATGGTTGCCCGTGATCAGATGGTTGGCCCATGGCAGATCCCTGTCGCTGATTGTGCGGTCACGGCTGCGAGTTTAGATAGCTACTACGGGGAGTCCATGTCAATTGGTGAAAGAACGCCAGTGGCTTTAGTGGATTTCGCCGCGTCGGCGCGTATGGCGGTAGGTGAAGCCTTAACTAACTTAGCATGCTCTTATGTGCAAGATCTTAAACGTGTAAAACTTTCTGCAAACTGGATGGCAGCAGCCGGGCACCCAGGGGAAGATGCCGGTTTATATGAAGCGGTTAAAGCGGTAGGGGAAGAGCTTTGCCCTGCGTTAGGGTTAACCATCCCTGTTGGTAAAGACTCTATGTCAATGAAAACGCGTTGGCAGCAGGATGGTGAAGAGCGTGAAATGACATCGCCACTTTCCTTGGTGATCAGCGCATTTGGGCGTGTTGAAGATGTTCGCTTAACCGTGACACCTGAATTAAAAACAATTAAAGATAATGCCTTGTTATTGATTGACCTTGGGCAAGGTAATAACGCATTAGGCGGTTCTGCGCTAGCACAGGTATATCGTCAATTAGGTAATAAAGCCCCGGATGTACGCAATCCAGAAGTATTGCTTGGCTTCTTTAATACCATTCAGAAGTTATTATCAGAGCAAAAATTATTAGCCTACCATGACCGCTCAGATGGTGGCTTATTCGTCACGTTAGTGGAAATGGCTTTTGCGGGTCACTGCGGTATAAATGTCGATATCAGTTCATTCGATGAAGATACCTTAGCGGCATTATTTAACGAAGAGTTAGGCGCGGTCATTCAAGTTAATGAAGCGGATAGAGCGTATGTGGCAGAATGCTTTGAGCAAGCAGGGCTTGCAGGCTGTGTTCATTATTTAGGTGCTGCAATACAGGATGATGTCGTGATCATCAATAGCCGTGACACGGTTGTGTATCGTGAGTCTCGTAGCTTATTACGTCAATGGTGGGCTGAAACCACTTGGCAAATGCAGCGCTTGCGCGATAACGAAGTGTGTGCAGACGAAGAACATGCGATGAAGCAGGATAATCAAGACCCTGGCTTGAATGTGAAACTGACTTATGACATTGAAGAAGACATTGCAGCGCCGTTTATTTTGTCAGGCGTGCGTCCTAAAGTGGCTGTTTTACGTGAACAAGGCGTGAACTCCCATGTGGAAATGGCTGCCGCTTTCGACCGTGCTGGTTTCGATGCGGTTGATGTGCATATGAGTGATTTACTTGCGGGTAACTTGTCTTTGGAGCAATTCCAAACGTTAGTGGCTTGTGGCGGTTTCTCTTATGGGGACGTATTAGGTGCAGGCGAGGGTTGGGCAAAATCTATTCTGTTCAATAATAAAGTCCGTGATGAATTTGCTGCGTTCTTTAACCGTGCAGACACTTTATCATTGGGAGTATGTAATGGCTGCCAGATGATGTCGAACTTGCATTCGCTTATCCCAGGTGCTGAGTTCTGGCCGCGTTTTGTGCGTAACCGTTCTGAACGTTTTGAAGCGCGTTTTAGCTTAGTTGAAATAGCAAAAAGCCCATCGCTGTTACTGCAAGACATGGCGGGCTCTCGTATGCCAATAGCGGTTTCTCATGGTGAAGGTCAAGTGGAAGCACGTGCAGCCGCGCATTTACAGCAACTAGAAGATAATGGGCTGGTGGCAATGCGCTTCGTAAATAACTATGGCCAAGTGACCGAGCAATACCCAGCGAATCCGAATGGCTCAGTTAATGGTATTACGTCGGTGACCTCAACAGATGGCCGAGCAACGATCATGATGCCGCACCCTGAGCGTGTTTTCCGTACTGTGAGCAATTCATGGCACCCTGAAAATTGGGGAGAAGACAGCCCGTGGATGCGCATTTTCCGTAATGCACGTAAGCAATTAGGCTAATTCGCATTTAAGCAATTAGTCTCTAAGCAAATTAGTCTTTACGCTAATTTGAATACAAGCACCCTATCATGAGGTATAAAGCCAAAATGATAGGGTGCTTTTTTATTATTTAAATATTAATTAATTTTTAATTTATTTTGTGAATGAATTTTTTGATATATCAGATTAACTTTTTAATTAAAAAATAAATTAAATGTTAAATTGTTGAGTGTTAAATAGTGCTAAGACAGTGAATGGCTTAGTGATTTATATTCATGGCAATTTTAAGCGAGTTAATATGGATGCTATAAATAAATTAAAAATGGGAATGTCTTTCGAAAATGAAATTGATGCTTCAAATTACATTGATAAAAAATCAATATATATTAATTTAATGAAGAATGACCTTCATTTAAGTAAGGATAAAGGGCATGAAATTAAATTGGCGAAGACTAAAAATGTTATTTTTTCAGGGAGTATAAAATCAAATTTATTTATAAAAGGGAATAAAGAAAATAATGTATTAGATGCAGGTGAGATGAAAGCCTCGATGAATGGATATGATGGAAACGATCATCTTATTTTTCGGTCGGGGGTTGCGCGAGGTGGAGATGGCGATGATAGTTATTATCTGCGCCGTTATCAATGGACGAATATTAAAAACAAAAAAATAACTAAATTAAATGCAAGAATTGTTGAAAAAACAAAAAACCAGAGTGACGTTCACTTAGGTTATACGCTAAAGGAGATCGTTAATGTAAGGGCAGTGGATAATGACCTTGTATTAACAATTAAAACAAAATCGCCTTATAAAACCACAGATGTTTTAGAGTTGAATTTAACATTAAAAAATGTTTATCAGAACTCACCAGATGGAAAAGTATTAAAACATCATTATCAACTATATACTCATGATGGTTTCAGTTTAATACCTACGCCAATGAATCATGGAAATAAGACGAATTTTGATAAGATTTATGAGATTAGCTATTTTCAAGATAAAGATCACCTTAAAAGGCGAACTGAGAATGATAAAGTCATAATCAATCAAGAAATGAAAAATATGATTATTAATAATCAGGGGTATTCATCTCCAATATGGGGTTATTTTAATCCAAATGGGAATATTAAAAACTTAACGTACACAGGTAGTCATCGTGATGATAACTTAACTATGGTAAATAGAAATAGCTATATTATAGCAACAAAAGGGGATGATATTTATCAATTAAAACTGGGGGGGCTTGAACAATCGGAATTGACCATCGACCTTAGTAATATGAAAGGAAGAGATGGGCGCGATAATAGTATTTTTATAAAATTATTTGATGAATATGGAAAACAGTTACGTATAGGTGGTCAGTCAATATATTTTTCCAATATGTTTAATGATAAAAAATTGAATATCAAATTTATAGGCTATGAAAATACAGAATTCCAACATATATATGTAAAGGATGCGAATGATAATCTATTTAAGATAAATCTAAAGAAAGAAGGGCATGAAATAGTTACTGAAAAAAGACCCGATTTATTGACTCAACAATCTGATGAACTTTACCATAGAAGAGGAGAGACTTATCAAAATGCGATTATTAATGCATTAGATGGCGATGATATAATCTATAACTATAGTTATTTGGGTGTGATTGCTAATGGTGGAAATGGTAACGATAAAATCACTGCTTATGAAGGAATGAATGTTTTATATGGTGGTGCTGGGAATGATTTTGTCGAGGGTAGTATACAAGGGGATTTATTATTATCAGACTTAGGCAATGATACCTTAAATGGCAATGATGGTAATGACCACTATATTGTGGATGGTTCTAAAGGCCGTGGGATAACAGTTATTAATGATAACAATGGGATTAATAATATTCATTTAATGCATTTTAATGGGACATATAAAGAAATAGAAGAAAGTGGTGTACGGTATCAAGTTTTTACGTCAGTTTCAAAACTACGCGAGGTGAAAATAAAAAAAATATCTTCAGATGAAATAAATAAAAATCATATTCACCATTATCATAAACTTCCTGATAATATTCCAAATGATGTCAAAGAAAGTATGAGCCACATGGTCAGGTATCTGGCGGAGCATAAGCAATATTGGCAAAGAGAATCGCCATTATTACCATGGCAGCCGATGTTTGCTTTTAAAGGCTTTTTCGAAAACTCGAAGCACGCAATAATGGATTTATCTTTACCCGAGGTCCATATTAAAAAGGATTCAAAACCTTCTCAGTTAGTTATGCAATTCACAGGTCATCAACAAAAAATCATAGATGAAAGCCAACATGGACGAGTATTTAAAGCCAATATGGGCACAGGAAGTTTATCTATGACGCACAGTAAAGCTGGCCATAATGTCTTGTATGCAGAGGAAGGCAATATTGATTTATACGGTGGTGCTGGAAATGATGTACTTATCGCTAATGGCCATAGTGGGCTGTTGAGTGACCAAGAAGGGGAAAATATATTTATTGTTAATGGGGAGTTCAGCGGGTCGAGTGTTATTCGTCACTACAATGATAAAGATAGGATACACTTAATTAGCTTTAATAGAATACCGGAAATAATAGAACCTGATAACCAAACTGAAACAGTTCACTATATTTATAGCTCTGAGTCCGGTTATAAGCTCACACTTATCCAACACAAAAATAGTCAAGAGCCAGTCATTATTCATCATAATGTATTACCAGGAGCCCGAAAGTACACAACAGCGCAAAAACTTGAGTATTTAGTGAATACTTTAGCAGAAATGCGGTTGCAAGATGAATATATGAGCGGTGGAATTGATGATGTTGAAAAAATAAAGAGTCATTGGCAACCGACTCAACTTGTCAATAATTTTTTATCAAAAAGATAAGTATAAAAGAATATTAAGTAAATGATCGACTTGTTTTAACCTGATAGAGCGAAGACAATACGAAACCCTAACCTATTGATGGTATTAGGTTAGGGTGAGTATAGTGACTTAATTAAAGCTTATTAATTCCAAAAACGGTCAATCTGCTCTCTTAGTGCTTCTGCCGTTTTTTTACCTTTCTCACCGACTAATGCACGGCCTGCAATAAAGGCTTTCGCTTTGATACCGCTAAATAGATGAATGTCTTCAGGGACTATTCCGCCAGTAATTGAGAGCGCTAACCCTAAATCAGACAGTTTACGCATTTTTTCGATATCTTCATTTGCCCAGCCAATACCAGCAAGTTCGGCATCGCGAGAACGGTGATAAATCGCTTGTGAAATCCCAAGTTCGACCCAATTTTTGGCATCTTCAAACGTCCAATTACCATAGATTTCAATTTGGATTTCACGATTAAATTCATCGGCAACCTTTTTACAGGCAGCAATCGTGGCAATATGTGCTGCAGCTGAAACAGTGATCCAATCTGCACCTGCCTCAAATGCCATTTTCGACAAAATGGCTCCACCGTCGGTGGTTTTCATATCACAAACCAGAATGTGGTTGGGGTATTTTTGACGTAAAGTCGCGACCGCATTCATGCCTTCTGCAAAGGCTAAGATAGTACCCACTTCAATGATATCGACAAAAGTGTGTACATTTTCAGCCACTTCGAGGGCTGCGGGTAAGTTGGTTTGGTCTAAAGCAATTTGG
Source organism: Providencia sp. PROV032 (assembly GCF_028484875.1). Classification (NCBI taxonomy): domain Bacteria; kingdom Pseudomonadati; phylum Pseudomonadota; class Gammaproteobacteria; order Enterobacterales; family Morganellaceae; genus Providencia; species Providencia sp. PROV032. The sequence continues at coordinate 40,429 of NZ_JAMPSX010000022.1, read as the reverse complement.
ATCAAAGGCTTTGTCATTGTGAATGTCCTAAAATATTTTCATGTATTAGACGCGCAAGGCCATCACCATTGTTATCTGTCGCACAAACAAAATCCGCATGGGATTTCACGGTGTCATCTGCATTTTTCATTGCAACGCCTAAGCCTGCTAGCTCAATCATGGAGATATCGTTGTGATTATCACCAACAGCAATAACTTGGTTTGAGTCATAACCCAGTGTGTTGAGATATTCAGCTAAACGCGTTCCTTTGTTATTGCCTTTTGCAGCAAAGTCGAAACGATTTGACCATGATTTTTCTGCATTAAAAGTGTGTTTTATCCAAGGCAAGTTTAAGAAGCGCTCTAACGTAGCGGGTTCACCTTCGACGACAAACTTCCAAATATAGTCAGCGTGCTGGACTTGTTCTTCAAATGAATCAATGCGATAAATTTTTGGCGGATGGGCCATGGTTGGGTTGTTAGCCCATTGCTCCATCGCGCTCATGTAATCGATAGGATCGATTTTTGAATACACCATGGCGTCGGTGATGTACATCACCATTTTTAGTTTGTCCTGTTGCGCCAGTTCAATAAAAGTAAGCGCATTCTCTTTGGTAAGGGCATTGTGCGTGATAACTTTTTCATTTTGGTAATCATAGATATAAGTACCATTGCAACAAATAATTGGCGTGGTTAAACCAAGCTCATCATAATAGGGGCGGGCCGCGGTGTGGTGGCGCCCTGTGACTATCATGACATGGCATTGCTTTGTTGCTTCATGGATCGCTTGTTTGACTGCGGGATGGATAGTGTGTTCTTGGGTTAAAACGGTGCCATCTAAGTCAAGCGCTAATACTTTATACATGGTTGATTACCTCTATCGCTAATTAATGATTCTTTTTATTATCATTAAATTAGCATAATGCTTGATCAATAACCTGATAAACATCATCAATGGTGCGGCAGCGACGTAATTTATCAAGGTCGACACCGGTTTCACTGTCCTCATCATCGAGGACGCGAGTCACTTCCATCAAGCCTTCCATATGTTCATCTGATGAACTACCTGCTAAGGTGATCAGTACATCAACGGGTTCATCTTCACCCTCAAAAATAATCGGTTTTTCTAGTGTGACTAAAGCAAAGGCGGTTTTTAGTACACCATCTTCAGGCCTAGCGTGGGGAAGGGCCAAGTTAGGCGCGATGCAAATATAAGGGCCGAGCTTTTCGACGCTGCTGATGATTGCCGCATGATAGCTGGGTTTGATGGCACCCGAAGCGATGAGCAGGTCTGTACCTATTTTGATAGCATCACGCCAGTTATCAGCGGATGCTTGCAGCTGTATTGAATGATTGTCGATTAGTGATTGTTTAAATCCCATCATTGCGTTCCTATTTTTAATGTTAAGGAAGTCGATACCGTCGTGAGCGATATCGATCCCTATGACTTAGGCTATTTATTTCCGATAAAATTGGTATGTATGATATCGAGTAGTTCATCACCGAAGGAGTTGGGGTTGAGCATATTTTGTACGCCAAGAATAAACTTACCCTCACCTGGATCCATTTCTGAGCTTAAATGCTTAGAAGAGACAATAATGTCAGTTGCTGTTAATTTCGATTTATAGTCAGATACTGCGCAAGAATCCATGATGTGTGGGATCCCTTTTTTCTCAAGATACTGGCCAATTTTCATTTTCATCATCATGGACGAGCCTTGCCCATTACCGCAGACAGCTAAAATACGTACGGGTTTAGCACTATGATGCTCAATAGGGGTTGTTTCGGTTTCTTCGCTAGTATTAACGACCGGTTCGCTTGTGCTCTCGGCATCTTCTTCGGCCCGTAATTTCTTCGCTGCAAAATACATATAGACAACGGCTAAGGCGACAACCACAAAGAAGAACATTTTAGAGAACGACAACCCTTGCATAATGACAGGGAAGGCGAGTGCCCAGTCGGCCATACCCATCCAACCACTGAAGTCAGTGCCTTGGCTGTTAATTAAGCTAATTGCCCAAGCAGAACCCAATACTTCGATGACCCCCATCACAAAACACACTTTCATGACCGCTTTCCAACCGCCAAAGTGGTTTGCAAAGATACCGATAGTGGCATTGGAGAAAAACATTGGGATAAAACCGGGGATAATCATAATTGGCGAGTTAAATGCCAACATACCCAGAACGGCAACAAATTGCCCAATCGCCCCCCACATAAAGCCAAATACCATGGCATTAGGGGAGAATGCATAGATTGCTGCACAATCGATGGCGAGCACTGCGTTAGGAATGACTCGCTCGGAAATCCCTTTAAAGGCCTCAGAAAGCTCGGCAACAAACATTCGCACGCCAGTGACAATGATTTGGATAGCCACGGCAAATTTTAGACCGGTTTCAATAATATAAATGGTCCAGTGGGTGGTCCCTGCCATGGTTTGTAGGTTGGGAATACCAAAGGAAATTAAGATCACACCAAAGAATAAGGTCATTACAATGGCGGTGGCGGAAATGCTGTCATGGAAGATATGTAACCATTTCGGCAGTTTCAAGTTATCAACGCTATCTTTTTTATCGCCGAGTTTAGGTGCAACTTTCGTGGCTATCCAAGAGGCAAATTGTTGCTGGTGGCCGATAGAAAAACCTGCTCCACCCGTGACTTCTTGTGTTGGCTTGAACATAATATTGGAGGAAATCCCCCAATACAGTGCCATTAAAACTGAGGAATATAGAATAGTTTCCCACATGCTTGAACCGAGAACAAAATAGAAAACCGCGATCAAGCCTGCTTGTTGAAACATAATATGCCCCGTCAACATTATGGTACGAATACCCGTCACGCGGCGAAAAAGGACTAAAAGAATGTTAAGGGCGAGGGCTAATAAAACGGTATAGCCCACCCAAGAGTAGTTATCACCCATCGCTTCCATTGTCGCCATCATTGACGTATATGGGGCAATAACTGAGCCTGTCAGCCCGTGGTATTCAGACATTTTTTCAATGACGGGTTTAAAGCTGGAAACTAAGGTACTAGCCCCCACGCCGACTAGCATAAAACCAACAATTGTTTTGATTGTACCCTTGAGAATGGTCGTGCCATCGCGCTTTAATAGCCAATAACCAATAAATGTGACTAAGCCTAATAATAGAGGCGCTTTTGTCATTACTTGGCTGTAAAAAATATAGAAAGCGTCGTATAAAAAATCCATATTTTTACCTCTAATCAAATTGTATTTGTAATTTATCTGGGTCAGAGATGATTCATATTGATCGTATCTGGTGTTATTGCGATATAATCATTTAAAGCGGTCAAACAGTCTCGCAAAAATCAAATGTGATCATATATAATCACGAATTGCTCTTTTGTGATTGTTTGCATTTGTCTGTTTTTTTACCAGTAAAAAAATAAATAAATGGCGACTTGATCACGTAAAATTTAAATTATCCATATATATCAATGAGTTTGTTTTATTTGTGTCAAATGTTGTGTTTTTGCCTGTGCAAAGGTTGACAACATTAGATGAGATAAATAGAATCAAAACTAATCACTAATAATCATTTTGAATCATTTGTCATCATGGTGGTGATTATTAACAAATAAGGCGATGATTATGAATGAAGTGCAAAGACACAATGAAATATTGTCGTTATTGGAAACACATCGAGTGATCAATGTTTCTCATATTACTGAAAAATTTAGTGTGTCGCCTGCAACTGCTCGTCGTGATATTTCAAAGTTAGATGAGCAAGGTAAATTGCGAAAAGTCCGTAATGGTGCTGAACGTATTGAAAACAAAAAACGTAAGTGGACACCATTAAATATTAACAGTACAGAGCACTATGAAGAAAAATCAGAAATCGCGATTAAAGCCGCGGAACTTTGTCTTCCGGGGGAAAGTGCTGTTATTAACTGCGGTTCAACCGCATTTATGTTAGGGCAGCAATTGTGCGGGAAAAACGTGCAAATTGTGACGAATTATTTTCCATTAGCGAGTTATTTGATTGACCAAGACCATGATGACGTAATTTTAATCGGTGGGCAATATAATAAGGCTCAGAATATCTTTTTAAACCCAGCATTGAATACGTTAATGGGTTATGCAGGTAACTGGATGTTCACTTCAGGTAAAGGATTAACGGAGGCCGGTTTATACAAAGCTGACATGCTAACCGCGGTAGCAGAACAGCAAATGCTTGACCAAATTGATAAATTAGTCGTTGTTGTAGACAGTTCCAAAGTGGGTCATCGAACCGGAATGCTATTTTGCCCAGCGAATAAGATAGATGTTCTTATCACTGGGAAGAATGCCAACGCTGAAGTTATCAAAGCGATTGCCGCACAGGGCACGCGAGTGATACTGGTGTAACTCCGTCGAATAGATGACTTTTAAAATTTAAACAAATTCTGCCGCTATGCCTTAATTTCTCGATTAAGGCATCGGGCTCCCTACGTCTAAAATTCTGGAAAAAGGTATTATTACTATGAGCAAAGTAAATGAAATCACACGTGAATCTTGGATTTTAAGTACGTTTCCTGAGTGGGGAACGTGGCTAAATGAAGAAATTGAAAAAACGATTGTTGAACCTAATACCTTTTCAATGTGGTGGCTAGGGTGCACAGGAATTTGGTTAAAAAGTGAGGGAAATACCAATGTTTGTATCGATTTTTGGTGTGGAACAGGGAAAAAAACGCAAAAGAATCCACTCATGAATAAGCAACACCAAATGATGCGTATGGGTGGTGTTGAAGCGCTACAACCAAACTTACGTACTGCGATTTTTCCTCTCGACCCGTTTGCCATTAAAGAGGTTGATGCGATTTTAGCGTCCCATGACCATGCTGACCATATCGATGTCAACGTTGCTGCTGCGGTTATGCAAAACTGCGGTGATCACGTTAAATTTATAGGTCCACAAGCTTGCGTGGATTTATGGACTAAGTGGGGCGTACCCGCAGAGCGCTGTGTGGTCGCCAAAGTGGGGGATGTGATTGATATCGGTGATATGAAAATCCGTGTATTAGATTCATTCGATCGTACTGCGTTAGTGACATTGCCACAGGGCGTTTCTTCTTATGATAAGCAAATTTTAGATGGTATGGATTCACGTGCAGTGAATTACCTGATTGAAACCACTGGTGGTTCTCTGTATCACTCTGGTGACTCGCATTATTCAAACTATTATGCAGCTCATGGTAACCGTTACAATATTGATGTGGCATTGCTTTCTTATGGTGAGAACCCACGTGGTGTGACGGATAAAATGACGTCATCCGATATTTTACGTGCAGCAGAGTCATTGGATTGCGAACGTGTTATTCCATTCCACCATGATATTTGGGCGAACTTCCAAAACGACCCACGTGAAATTGAAGTCTTGTGGAATATGAAAAAAGAGCGTCTGCAATATAAATTTGCGCCGTTCTTCTGGCAAGTAGGTGGAAAATACACTTATCCAACGGATAAAGGCCGTATGCATTATCAACATTTCCGCGGCTTTAACGATATATTTAAAAATGAACCTGAATTGCCCTATAAAGCGTTTTTATAATTAATCTTGCTATTAAAAGCAGCGTTTAAGAAAACTTAGGCGCTGTTTTTTTATTGCATTTAGAAATATACATTCAAATAATATGTATTACCAATATGTTTATTATCTATGTGGTGTTATTTTTTATTAATCGACTGGTGTTGACTACCTTAATTTAATATTTTCTAATAATAGCGTTATCAATTTAGATAACCATGTGATTAAATTAAATTAAATTAAATTAAATTTATTAGAGGTGGAAATATGAAGAATGAAATAATATTGCATGACTTAATGTTTTAATTTTTGATACAAAAAAAAGGAAAATCCCACATTTCGTTTCCACAGTGACATCTAATAAAACAAATAAGAGAATAGCATTAGTTGTGAGGTATAATGAAGAAAATTAAAATACTTCTTTGTGCTATTTTAATATCTTTCATATGGGGGAGTGCATTTCCTATATCAAAATTAGCGATTGACCAAGTAGGTGTCTGGGCTTTTAGAATTTACTCACTAATTATTTCAGTTGTTTTTTTGTGTTTTGCTTTTTTCTTTTTTAGTCGATGTCGGTTTAATTTTCGGGATTTTGTAAAAAGTATCCCACTTGGTTTTTTAAATGTTTTTTTAGTTCCTATATTAAATAGTTTAGCGTTAAAGTATACAGAAGCGGTAAAGGCATCTGTACTTGTTTATACAATGCCAGTAATGGCAACAGTTATATTGGGTGTAATGAATAAATATATTGAAACTAAGTCAGTATTTGTATCTTTGTTATGCATTAGTGGTATTTTTATCTTTATATCACCAGTTGGTATAAGTATTGGTGAAATGATAATTTTATTAAGTGCATTTATGTGGGCACTAGGAACTATTTTATCTGAAAAAATCACCATGAAAACAAATCTAACTTCAAAAGTATTTTATCAAAATATAGTCTCATTTATTTTTCTTGTTTTATTAATTCCATTTTTAAATGTTGATTTAAACATATTGAGTAATATACATTCTGAATTTTTTATGAGTGTATATATACCAATTATCTATATAGGGATAGCTAATGGCGTGATTGTTTATGTTCTTTGGTATTATATGATAGGGTATGGTGGCGCAAAGCTTTCATCATACTCAATTCTTATTTCACCAATCATTAGTGTGATGATTTCATCCTATCTTTTAGATGAGTCAATGACAATTTCGATGATAATCGGTATGTTATTTATTTTGTTAAGTATGTTAATTGTACTTTCAGAAAAAAATAAAAATTGATATTGAAGTCACCGATAATATGCTTTTAGTGATTATTTTCTTATGAAGCACATTCCCCCTCCACCCTTATAGGGGAATGTGCTATTCACAATGCTAAGTTTTCCTTGTTATCTAATGACATTTAGTATTATTCAAAGAGTGGGATCTTACTCAAGAATAAACATGCCGTATGGGTGGATCTGCAAATAAAGGTTTTCCCCAACAGAAGGTTGTAATTGAGTGGCATTGATTTGCAGCAACATTGATTGATCATGCCAATCAACAGTAACCTCATATTGAGGCCCCATATAAGCAACATGAGTCACTGTACAGCGTTGGCTGTCTTCACCTTGTAAACTCAGCGTGATGGCTTCAGGACGAACCCCCACAGTCACTGCGGTTTTATCAGTTACAAATTGTTCTGGGCGTGGTAAGCGATAATTGAAAATATCCACAGAATCCGCACTGAGTGTTGCAGGGAAAATATTCGCATCGCCCATAAAGCTCGCCATAAATTTTGAAGCTGGCTGGCGGTAGAGCTCTTGCGGTGAGCCTAGCTGCATGATTTTCCCTTTATTCATGACCAACACCATGTCCGACACCGCAAAGGCCTCGCTTTGGTCATGGGTAACATACAAAGAGGTGATATTAAACTGTTGCTGCAATTCACGGATTTTTTCACGCATGCTACGACGTAAATTTGCATCTAAGTTACTCAATGGCTCATCAAATAACAGGACTTTGGGTTTAAGGATCAATGCACGAGCCAAAGCGACACGTTGTTGCTGTCCCCCAGAAATTTGGTCGACGAAACGGTCAGCAAAACCGGCTAAATCCACTAATTCTAATGCCTCGTCAACTCGCTTTTTGATTTCGGCTTTGGGTAATCCTAACATTTTTAAGCCATAACCCACGTTGTCCCCCAAGGACATATGGGGGAACAGGGCATAGGATTGGAAAACCATACAGATATCGCGTTGTTGAATGGAACGGTCAGTTACATCTTCACCGTCAATAAACATACGGCCTTCCGTGGGTTTTTCTAAACCAGCCACTAAGCGTAATACGGTGGTTTTACCGCAACCTGATGGGCCGAGTAGGGTCACCATGCTACCTTGCGGAATGGAAAGACTTAAATCATCGATGACGGTATTGTTGCCAAAGCGTTTAGTCACATTTTTTAGTTCAACAAAATGATGTTGTGTCATGTCAGTTACTCCGTGATTACTCTGCATTTTTGGCTTTGGAACGTGAAACACGGGCTTCGCCAATCAAATAGTCAAATAAGAAAATAATTGCCAACATTACGACAATCAGGATTGAGCCATAGGCAATGGCAACGCCATATTCACCGTCTTCGACACGGTTTAAGATATAGGCCGTTGCGACGCGAGTATCTGGTGTAACCAAGAACACAATCGCACTGACCGTGGTGATTGCACGGACAAAGCTATAAATCAGGGCCGAGAGAATAGCTGGGCGCAGCAATGGCAATAGGATAAAGAAGATGGTACGCATTGAACCCGCTCGTAAGCTGAGTGACGCTTCATCCAATGATTTATCAATTTGGCCTAAACCTGCGATACCCGCACGGATCCCGACAGGAACATTTCGCATAGTCATCGAAATAATAACGATAGCGGCTGTTCCCGTTAAATAGAACGGTGAGTCGTTAAAGGCTAAAATGTATGACACACCTGCCACGGTACCCGGAACCGCAAAGCACAGCATCGTCGTGAATTCGATGGTCTTTTTACCACGGAAGTCTTGGCGAACCACGATATAGGCAATCAGTAAACCAAGGATCGCAGTAATAGGTGCGGCAATACCCGCGTACAGAAGGGTATCCAACAATGACGGCCATGCCCCATCGCTCATGCCTTGACCAAATAATTTAATAAAGTTATCAAAGGTTAAGGTGTAGTCAACGCCCCAGTTAACAGTGAAACTACCGTAGAAAATACTGCCGTATAACAAGACGTTAAATGCAACCCAAATGGCTAAAAACGTTGTTACAGTGGCAATTAATGACGTTGGTAACGGCTGGACATCACCACGGTAAGATTTCCCTGACACGGTGACGTAGGAGCGTTTGCCTATCCACATATACTGAACGCAGAATACTAATAATGAGAACACTAATAGTGACGCACCCAAGGTACTAGCGGCTTGATAGTCCAGCTGTGAACCGGTGATATAGAAGTAAATTTGCGTTGCGAGTACGTCGAAGTTACCGCCTAAAACCAGCGGATTACTAAAGTCAGCCAATGATTGCACGATAACGATTAAAAATGCGTTTGCCAAAGCAGGTTTCAGTAATGGCATAAATACATTAAAGAATGTCTGGTAGCGGTTGGCTCGTAAAGTATAAGACGCTTCTTCTAAAGATGGGTGAATGGTTTTAATCGCACCATCTAGAATCATGAATGACATTGGTGTGAAGGCAAGAACTTGTGCTAACCAAATTCCGGTAAAGCCATACAGCCAGTTGGTATTTTCAAGGCCCATATAGGCCGCAAGGAATTCAGTAATATACCCTGAGCGCCCCATCATTAAGGTGACTCCGAGACCAACGACAAATGGTGGAGTGACGATAGGCAAAATAGAAAAAACACGGCCAATAATCGCAGAGCGTTTAGCAATACGCGTGGTATAAATGGCTAAAATTAAACCAAAGAAAGTACAGCCAGCCCCTACTGCTAACGATAAAAATACTGAGTTAATAATAACTTGGACAATATGAGATTGTGTCAAAATTGCCACAAAGGCGAATGGCGCAAAGTCGCCATTTCCATCCGTAAACATCGGAATGAAAATAGCGACACTTGGGAACACAATAAACAGGGTTATCAACGCAACGACGGTGATCAGTGAGCCAATAACAAACTGGTCTCCACCGAGCCATTCAAGGCGAGTTAACGCCAATGTCATCACCATTCCCAAGGCGATAAATAGCACAATAGCGGAGTAACCTAACCCTTTTCCTTCAAAGTAGGAGGTTAAGATCACCAGTGCGGCGGTGATAACAGCTACGCTAATATCAAAGTAATGGCGTGTTTTGTGATAACGATCCGCTGGTGTTAACGGGCGAATAAATAAAATGGAAGGTAATAAATACCAAAGCCAGCTAATGTTTAGGCTACTCCAACCATAGGCCGCTATGATTTCGTCTTGTGTTGAATCAAGTACGCCATAATCTAGGCTCCAAGAAGGTAGTAGTGCGAAACCTAGCCAAGCAATCAGCAGCCAAAAAAAGATACTATCCTTTTTGGTTGGGGTCGATAAGGTTAGGGTTTGAGACATAGTTCCCCCTAAGCTCGTCATATTTTGCATTGTCACGGTGTGGGTTTCACTTTGCGACACCATAACAATACGCATAACTCGAAGCTTAATTAAATTAATTTTTTATTTTAGTTAAGTAAGTGCCCAGTGCGGCGCCTGAACGCCGCACTTAATGGCTATTTGCTCATTTTGACTTCGGTAACCCATTTATTGATAAGATCCTTACGGACGTCAGCATCTCCGTACTTATCCATATCGTAATTAATTAGGTTCAACTCATTGAGTTTTAATGAAATAGGCGAGGACTCCGCCGTTGTATTGGTTAAGATTTGGTAAGATTTACCCTCTTTCCAGCTCAGCTCTTGAGCTTCTTTCGATAAGACAAAATCAACGAACAGTTTCGCGTTATCCATATTTCGTGCATTTTTCAGAATACTGATCCCGCCGATTTCATAGCCAGTACCTTCGCATGGAGCGATAAGCTCTAATGGCGCACCGTTTTCCACTTCTAATGAATAATCATGTAAGAAGCCAATACCAATTGCCGACTCACCACGAGCCGCATTACGTGCCGGGGCAATACCTGACTTAGTATATTGAGAGATGTTTGAGTTTAATTTCTTTAGATAATCAAAGGCTTGCTCATTTCCCCATAATTGGTCGAAAGTAGCTAATGCGGTATAAGCAGTTCCTGAACTTTGCGGGTCTGCAATTTGAATTTCGCCTTTATACTCAGGCTTAGTTAAATCTTTCCAGCAAGTTGGAATGGGTAAGCCTTTCTCTTTTAAGCGATCTTTATTGACACCGAAACCTAAAATACCGATGTAAACAGCGGAAGAGTAGTTGCCTTTACGTTTTGCAGGGTCTTGGAACTGCGGCATGATCTCAGACAGATTTGGCGACTTGTATGGCTCAAGTAAATCCATTTCTCCTGCTTGTGAATGAGGGTCTAATGTACCGCCATACCACACGTCAGCCTGTGGGTTACGTTTTTCTGCTTCAATTTTGGCTAAAGTACTGCCAGAACCGTTACGGACAAACGTGGTTTTAACATCGTATTTTTTCGCAAAAGCTTGTGTTTCCGTTTCACACATGGCGTTAGTGGCGCTACAGTAGACAACTAAACGGCCTGCCGCATTTGCAGTGGTAGAAATAGCCGCTAGGGATAAACCCGCAGCGATAAGCGTAGAGAGAGTTTTCAGTTTCATTGTCAGTCCTTTATTCAGGTTTTATTATCAGAGGGTGAAACAGTGCCTGCTAAATGCTCTCGTTTGCTGACATTGGCAATCAAAAGTGGCATTAGCAGTAATCCCATCAAAGCCGCGGCACTCGTTAGTAAAGAAAACATTCCTGACCAACCATAGTGTGCAATGACTTGAGAGAGCGGCCATCCTGCGATTGCAGCGCCTAAATAGGCATACAAACCCAGATAGCCCGTTACCGCTCCAGCTGCTTTTTTATGACAATATTCTGTTGCAGCTAGACCGATTAACATTTGGGGTCCAAAAACAAAAAATCCGATAGCAAAGAAACATACAGCCAATAAAGCGTAGTGATGAATTGGCGTTAACCATAAGGCACTGACTGAAACACAAAGGCCCAATGAAAACAGCAGGATCATAGGTGCTCGTTGGCCACGAAATAGGATATCAGAGCCCCAACCCGAGCAGAGAGCACCTAATAATCCCCCCAATTCAAATAACGATAATGTGGCATTGGCACTGAGTAAGTTAGTGCCATGCTTTTCTGTTAACCATAAATTCCCCCAATCGTTTATCGCCATGCGAATGAGATAAACCAAAATATAGGAGAAACCCAGCAACCAAATCATACGGTTAAAAATAATGGCTTCTTTTAAAATCGTTAACATCGGCATGGGAGGGGACAAACGCTCTTGGCGCAACTCCAACACATCTTGTCGCCATTGCCCCACGCTTGGAAGCTGTTCTTCTTGTGGTGTGCCACGTAATTGGCGGCACAGCCATAACCCAATGATGACTCCAATAACGCCAGGGACAATTAATGCCATTTGCCAGCTGTATTGGGTTGCCAATAACGCCGTCAGCAAGGGTAGTGACATCCCCCCTAGGTTGATGGAAATATTCCACAGCCCCCACCAAAAGCCACGCTCATTGCGTGAATACCAGTGCGTTAGAATGCGTGCGCAAGGTGGCCAGCCCCAGCCTTGAAAAAAGCCATTTAGTGTCCATACGATCAATAACGCCGGAAACGATAAGCAATAGGCAAAAATAATATTGAGTAGCCCTGTCATCACTAAGCCGACACCCATAAACCAACGGTATCCGGTGATATCGTGGAAAATGCCCGATAAAAACTTAGAAATACCGTAGGTTAAATAAAATGCCGTCGCTATCCAGCCAATATCGCTTTTATCGAGAAACAGCTCGTTTTGCATGACAGGCATCACGAAGTTAAAACTCTTTCGCGTAAGGTAAAAAGTGGCATAACCAATAATCATTGATAGCATTAAGCGGCGACGCCAAAAACGATACGTGTTATCCAGACTCAAGGTGTCTTTACCTGTCATAGGGCGGTTTCTCTTGTTAGGCGAAATGTAATCAAGTTTTTAACAAAAAGGATGAGAGAAGGTATTAGGGGACTAGGAATTATTCCTAGTTTTGCGATGTTTTATCTCAAAATGTGGGCAAGTTAACACTTATTTGTGTTCCGTTTTGTGTGGTCAATGTCCAGTCACCGCCTAAGGCTCGAACTCGCTCCTCAATACCGCGCAAACCAAAGCCACTCGTGCGTTTGCTAAATGGAATGCCAACGCCATTGTCATCAACAACTAGCTGGATCGAGTCATCTATTTGCTTGAGAGATATGTGAATTTGTGTGGCTCTTGCATGTTTACTGATATTGTTAAGTAATTCTTGGACGAGGCGATAAAGTGTAAATAAAACCGTTTCATTGATCGGCGTTTCTTGTAAGCCATAATGAAAGTGACATTGAATATTATTCTGTGGAAAAGAAAATTCAGTAATTAAGTGCTTAAGTGCATTTTCAAGGGACATTTCATCCAATACGGGAGGGCGCAATTGGCGCAATAATTGCCGCGTAGATTGGTGAATTTGCTGAGCCAGTTCATTTATTTGGCTTGCAGCTTGGTGGCTGATGTCGTCAGACGCTGTTTTTTTCACTAGCATTGACTGAATTTGGATGGCAGTAATATTTTGCCCAATTTCATCATGCAACTCGCGAGCAATCGCTTTTTTGATATCTTCCTCGGTATGAACGAGTTGTAACATTAAGTCGCGTCGCGCTTTTAGCTCTTGCTCTAAGCGTTGTCGATAGCGCTGTAGGTTACTCGCCAGTTGTTTTTGTCGGCTAATTGCTATCCCAAGCCCAATGCCAATTAAGGCTTGGGAACTGAGAAACATTTCTAGCTCTTCTAAATCAACAAAGGCACCGTGAAATTGTCGTGCAAAAGTAATAATTAAACTACCTAATAATGCAGAAAGTACGCCCCCTTGCCAACCATAGCGATAAGCCATAAAAACATTAGGAATAAAGACGAGTAGGACAATTAACCGCTCAATTTCGGGGGCAAAAAAGACTTGGGCACTCAACCCGACGACACAGAATAGAAAACACCAAACTATTAAAGAGGTTCGTAATTGTTTATCTGGCGTTCCATAATCAAGGAGCATTTGGTAGTGCTGCTCGTGGAGATACTCATAAATGAGATAAACAAAAGGAGATAGGAGTATCCCTCCGGTGAATGTTGTTAGGAATAATTGGCTAATGGAATAAGATGATAACCCACTGAATAATAAAGCATGTAATACGCTATTTGCGGCAACACCAGCGAGTAATAATAATAATCGTTGCCAATATAACGTATAGCGCCACCAGATGTTTTGAATGACGAAAGCAACACCAAGACTTAATAATGGGGATAACAGTAAAACAGGCTGGAAGAGCAGTTGCTCTGATGATAACCAAAAATTTAATATTCCTTCGCTAAGTAGCAGTGTTGGCCAGTAGCGCCGCCAAAGGATAATCATCAAAGCTAGGCGCAAGCCTTGTGGTAGAAACAAAGTGGCTTGAAAACTGTTTTGACTTAAATAAAAGCCGATGATCCACAACCCAATCCATAACAGGGAGTAGGTAAAAAATAAAAAGATGGATTGTAGCGTTAACCGTAAGCTTTTATTCATGCCTGAATTACCTTGAAATTAGGTTATGCTCTAACGCGTAATGAACAAGGTCGATGGTATTTTCGCATTGTAATTTGCCTAAAATATTTGCGCGATGCACATGCACAGTTTTATGGCTTAGTTCAAGTTGCTCTGCGATAACCTTTACACTAAAGCCAGCGACTAATAAATCAAACACTTCCCGTTCTCGAGGCGTCAATTCCTGTAGGCTTTTTTGCTGTTGTGGTGAATGGCGTAGCGCTCGCATAGCATCGGCGCATAGGTAGCAGCCGCCTTGGTGCACTGAGCGAACTGCTTGGACTAATTCTTCAGGGCCACAACGTTTTGTTAAATAAGCGCTTGCACCTGCATCCAATGCGCTTTGTACAAAGGCTGGGGTATCATAAATGCTCAAGATAATGGTGCGAAAATCAGGTTTTTTTTGGCGTAACCGTGATAAAAGCTGTAAACCGTTTTCATCTGGCATTGAAATATCCATGATGGCGACATCAATGTCTAAATTAAGCAAATTAGGCCAAGCGTCTTGAGCACTGGCATATTGCCCGATAACCGAAATATCAGGTTCAAGTGTCAAAAGTTGTGCAAAACCAGAACGCACAACGATGTGGTCATCAACTAACGCGATTTTTATCATATTTTTATCAATTTGATGAGTAGGGTATTGGGAAATCTTATATCAATATAGGAAAAGATAAGCTAGAAGCAGAATGTAAAATTCTGCTGTTCATCCATAATGACGAGCAATTTTTTTATTGAGGTAAAATTTTCATACAAACTTATTTATGTTGAACAATAAATAACCAAAAAACAAGGTGTATAAAAATAGCGACAAACCCTCCATAGGAGTGTCTCCAAAAGGAGACATTTATCTTGTTGATAAATATAGACTTATAAGATTGGTGTTTAGGGTGTCTTAAATTAGCGACAATATTGAGAAAGAGATAAACCGTTTCAGTGTATCCAGAATCTCTGAATAGGCTGTAAAAAATAAATTGTCTTATTTTTTAATGCGTTAAAAAATAAATTGAAAAGTTGGCACGGCATGTGCATAATAATATTCAGTTGCTCATTCAACTTCTTATGTAGGTCCAAAATTAGTTGGGTACATACCACATAAACCAAGAATGACGCCAAAGTAAGGTGCCTACCGTCCAACAGCATAGATACTCGCCTTCGGGCCTTATCAAACACAGGGCGACACGTGGAGTGAGGCACCACCTATATAATTATCTTTAATGTAAAGACATAATTATATAAAGCAGTCAATATCATAGCAGTTGTTATCGCTGGCGGGGTAAAGGTGAGTCCTTTACTCCGCCTTCCTGTTTTATACCCACCAAAATATCCGCCATACTTCTAACTGCTGCATTCTTACCTGCGCTCAGCGGCTCTCGTCATGCTCCTAGAGATATCTTCACTTGGCGCCTAGTTGCAATCCGAATGATTTAGGGCATAGCTGAAGATATTCTAGGCTAGTCAGATATGAAGCAATTTGGCTTGCAGGATATAGCTACCTGAAAAATATCACTTTTCACCAATTAACTTGGCACGTTCATTGCTATTTCATTATTACACTTAGTCTGATTTTAACGCTATGGGACACAGAATTTGGATTGTACTTTTCGCATGACAAAGAGTTCTGCTACCATTGCAATACGTTTAATGGGTATGAGATGAATGTATTGAGTAAATGGCGTTTTTTCCCTCGCTCCTTGCGTCAACTAGTTGTGATGGCGTTTTGGCTTGTACTACTTCCTTTATTGGTATTAGCCTATCAAGCATATCAAAGCCTTGAGCAACTTAGTAACCAAGCTGCCAATATCAATAAAACCACGTTGCTTGACGCACGGCGTAGTGAAGTGATGAGTAGCCTCGCCTTAGAAATGGAGCGGAGCTATCGTCAATATTGTGTTTTGCAAGATCCCACATTGAAAACCCAATATCAGAAACAGTTTGCTGACTACCAGCAAATGTTTGAGCGCCAGAGTACTATCTTACCTGCCTCGTCGGACACTTCCGCGTTGACTAAAACGTTGGATGCGCTTAAGGCCGTCACATGTGAAAACAATGAACCAACAGAAAAAATCACACAGGCTTTAGAACAATTTTCTGCTGCGAATGCTTCATTAGTGCAAGAAACACGGGATGTCATTTTTAGCCGTGGGGAACAGTTGCAAAAAGCGATTGCGAATAAAGGTCAACTATTTGGCTGGCAAAGTTTAATTTTATTTTTATTAAGCGCCTTGTTGGTGGCATTATTCACTCGAATGA
Organism: Providencia sp. PROV032; assembly: GCF_028484875.1. Taxonomy (NCBI): domain Bacteria; kingdom Pseudomonadati; phylum Pseudomonadota; class Gammaproteobacteria; order Enterobacterales; family Morganellaceae; genus Providencia; species Providencia sp. PROV032. The sequence continues at coordinate 23,940 of NZ_JAMPSX010000022.1, read as the reverse complement.
TTATTGGCCCCGTCAAGGCTATCGAGCGAATGATTAATCGTCTTGGTACTGGGCGTACACTTGCCAGTAATATTGAGCGTTTTAAAGGCCCTAGGGAGTTACGGACAATCGCCCAGCGCATTATTTGGTTAAGTGAACGATTGTCTTGGCTTGAATCACAGCGTCACGAATTTCTCCGCCATATTTCACATGAATTAAAAACGCCTCTTGCAAGCATGCGTGAAGGGACAGAATTACTTGCGGATGAGGTTGCAGGGCCATTAACGCTGTCTCAAAAAGAAGTTGTAGAAATTCTTGATCACAGTAGTAAGCATCTTCAGCAACTTATTGAGCAATTACTTGATTATAATCGTAAGCTCGTCGATGACCCACCAGAAGCACAGATTGTTGATTTACAAAAGCTCATTGAAGATATCGTCAAAGCACATAACTTACCCGCACGGGCTAAGAACATCAAAACAGACGTCCGTTTAAAAGTAGATAGCTGTTTAGCTGAACCCTCACTTCTTGGGCGAGTTATTGATAATATCTATTCCAATGCGGTGCACTATGGTGGCGAATCAGGTAATATTTGGATCTCTAGTCGCCAAACTGGCAATAAACTTCTGATTGAAGTTGCGAATACGGGAACGCCAATTCCTGAATCTGAGCAAAGTATGATTTTTGAACCCTTCTATCAAGGTTCATTACAAAGAAAAGGTGCTGTTAAAGGAAGTGGCCTAGGGCTGAGTATTGCGCAAGATTGTATTAAACAAATGGGTGGAGAACTATCTCTTGTTCCCAATAAATCAGCAGATGTCTGTTTTAGAATTGAACTGCCTCTAACCGCAGAGAATGAATAATGGTAAATCGGTCTACAGGTGTTTGGGCGGTACTTTACCGTAAGGCATCGTTAAGTAAACATAATAAAAGAGTACCTTATGTGATGAGACGTAAAGGGCTTAATTTTAGTGTCGTTTTATTCTCCTTAATTTTAGGTGGATGTGTAACAAAAAATGGTCAGTCACCTCTCGATACACTGGCTCAAGCTGTTGTGCCGGAAGTTAAAGTGACAGACTACCGTTATACATCATGTGAAACGATTTGGAATAATGACCAGCCAACTGCACGGGAAAATGCACTATTTTGGTTGCGCATGATGGACTGTGCAGACCGTACTGAAACCAGCCAAGCGCGTGCGGATGCAGGTAAAATAGAGGTTACAAACTGGTCAAGTGCATTTCAACAGAATATTTTGTTGAACTCTGCTGATCCATCCATTGCTGAGCGTCGTAAAATGCTTGATAGCATAAACACGTATAGCTTGAGTTTTCCAACTGCGGTGCGGCCATTATTACAACTGTGGCGTGAGCAACAAGTACAAATTATCAACTTGTCAGACGCTGGGGCCCGTTATAAACGCTTACAGCAAGAAATGGATAGCAAACTCGACCGTTTAAAGGAAGATAATGCTAAATTGGCTTTCGAGCTGAATACGACCTCCCGTAAGCTTGAAAATTTAACGGATATTGAACGTCAGCTTTCTTCTCGCAAAAAAAGCACGAACGAAACCGAAAAAGAGGTGGAAAATGGGGTGGAAGGAGATAAACCTATTTCCTCAGAAGCGCCAAAGCCTGATAGCAGCGTATCTTCTCCAGTAGAGCAAAATTCATCGGAGAATGAACAAAAATGACGAATCGTAAGTCAGCAAATTTATTGTTAGTTGACGATGACCCGAGCCTTCTTAAACTGTTAGGCATGCGCTTGAGTAGTGAAGGTTTTAAAGTCACTACAGCAGAAAGTGGTCCCGAAGCACTAAAAATCTTACAAAAAGAAAAATTAGATTTAGTGATCAGCGATTTACGGATGGACGAAATGGATGGTATGGCGCTTTTCGATGAGATACAAAAAGCGCATCCAAATATGCCTGTCATTATATTAACGGCACATGGCTCTATCCCTGATGCAGTAGCAGCAACGCAGCGAGGCGTATTTAGTTTTTTAACTAAACCTGTCGATAAAGATGCATTATATAAAGCCATTGATGAAGCACTCGCGCTCTCTTCGACACCCATTAGCGATGAAGAGTGGAGCTCGGGGATTGTCACGCGTAGCCCCTTGATGATAAGGCTGTTAGAACAAGCACATATGGTAGCACAATCTGATGTTAGCGTGCTTATTAATGGGCAAAGTGGTACAGGTAAAGAGGTTTTGGCTCAAGCGATTCATAAGGCCAGTCCTAGGGCTCGTAAGCCGTTTATTGCTATTAACTGTGGTGCATTACCTGAACAACTATTAGAGTCTGAATTATTTGGCCATGCGAAAGGGGCTTTTACCGGTGCAGTCAGTAATCGCGAAGGGTTATTTTTTGCAGCTAGTGGTGGTACGTTATTTTTAGATGAAATTGGTGATATGCCAATGCCATTGCAGGTTAAATTACTGCGAGTATTGCAAGAGCGCAAAGTTCGTCCATTAGGTAGTAACCGTGATTTAGACATTGATGTGCGTATTTTGTCTGCGACTCACCGTAATCTTCCTAAAGCGATGGAAAAAAATGAGTTTCGTGAAGACCTCTACTATCGCTTAAATGTAGTTAATTTACGTATTCCTGCGTTAAATGAGCGTTCAGAAGATATACCATTATTAGCTAATCATTTATTACGCGAGTCAGCATCACGCCATAAACCCTTTGTACGCAGTTTTTCCAGCGATGCGATGAAGTGTTTAATCACAGCGAGCTGGCCGGGTAATGTGCGCCAGTTAGTTAACGTGATTGAGCAATGTGTGGCACTCACAACATCGCCGGTGATCAGTGAAGCGTTGGTTAGCCAAGCCCTGCAAGGTGAAAATACCGCTTTGCCGACATTCGTTGAAGCACGTAATCAATTTGAACTGAATTATTTACGTAAGTTATTACAAATGACAAAAGGAAATGTCACCCAAGCGGCTCGAATGGCAGGACGAAACCGTACAGAGTTTTATAAATTACTTGGTCGCCATGATTTAGAAGCCAATGATTTCAAAGAATAAATAAGAATTATTTACCACATGGTTGTTATCGATTACATTATGTGGAATAAGGCAATTCATATTAACGCTCCGGGAGAAAAAACACCTTATGAGCCGTAAGCTTAATATTTCACTAGCACAACTTAATTGGTTAGTCGGTGACATCGAAGGCAACTGCGAACGCATGTTGCAAGTTTTGAGTGAACAAGCACCAAACACAGATATTGTCATGTTTTCAGAGCTGTCTTTGACAGGCTACCCACCAGAAGATTTGATTTTTCGTGGCGATTTTGAAGATCGTTGCGTCGCACAGCTAGAACGTTTACAAAAAGCAAGCTCTGAGACAGCGATTATCGTTGGCCACCCATGGTATGAAGGGGATGATATCTATAATGCATTATCATTTTTCTACCAAGGTAAACTGCACGCACGTTATTTTAAACAAGAGCTACCCAATTATGGTGTGTTTGATGAGCCTCGTTATTTTACCGCAGATGAAAAAACCTGTGTCGTTGAATTTAAAGGCTATCAGCTTGGCTTATTGATTTGTGAAGACATTTGGTATGACGAGCCGGTAGATGCAGCTAAAGGGGCTGGTGCTGAAATATTATTGACAATCAATGCATCCCCTTATGACATTAATAAAGAACATATTCGAACCGATTTATTAGTCGAACATTGTAAACGCACTCATATGCCAATTGTGTATCTTAACCAAGTGGGTGGGCAAGATGAATTGGTGTTTGATGGTGGCTCAAAAATCATTGCAAACAAAGGCAAACAAACCTTTAAATTGGAAGAATTTAAAGAGCAGGTTATTACAGTGCAATTTGATGAACTTGCACTGGTGAGCGAAGGTAGTGTATTTATTGAAAATGACCCTGTCGCACAGGTATACCAAGCCTTAGTCATGTCAACTCGCGACTACATCAATAAAAATGGTTTTAATGGGGCTATTTTAGGCTTATCGGGGGGGATTGACTCAGGGCTGACAGTAGCGATTGCCGTTGATGCAATAGGGAAAGAGCATGTGCAAGCCGTGATGATGCCATTCCGTTATACTTCTGAAATAAGCATTCACGACGCCAAAGAACAAGCCGATTTACTCGGTGTTGAGTTTGATATCGTGTCGATTGAGCCGATGTTTGATGCATTTATGGCACAGTTAACGCCTATGTTTGAAGGAACTGCGGTAGATACAACCGAAGAAAACTTACAAGCACGGTGCCGAGCCGTTATTTTAATGGCGATGTCGAATAAACGTCGTCGTTTGGTACTGACAACCAGTAATAAAAGTGAATCAGCAGTCGGTTACTCAACGCTGTATGGTGATATGGCCGGTGGGTTTGATGTGTTAAAAGATGTGCCTAAAACCCTTGTCTTTGAGCTAGCTAAATACCGTAATACACTCTCTCCCGCAATTCCACAACGTGTGATTGATAGGCCACCGTCAGCCGAACTCGCTCCGGGTCAGCTAGATCAAGACAGCCTGCCGCCTTATGATGTGCTAGACGCCTTGTTAGAAGGTTATGTGGAAAAGGACTTGTCAGTGAATGACCTAATCAAACTGGGTTTTGATAAAGACGTAGTACGCAAAGTTGTGCGTCTTGTTGATATTAATGAATATAAACGTCGTCAGGCACCGGTTGGGCCACGTATTACGATGCGTAATTTTGGCAAAGATCGCCGCTATCCGATCACCTCAGGTTTTGGCCGTAAAAACTGGTCATAACAGGAATTACTTATGAAAAAAATTGATGCAATTATAAAGCCATTCAAACTTGATGATGTTCGTGAAGCGTTGGCTGAAGTCGGTATTACAGGAATGACTGTAACCGAAGTAAAAGGTTTTGGACGTCAAAAAGGGCATACTGAACTTTACCGCGGTGCAGAGTATATGGTCGACTTTTTACCTAAGGTAAAAATTGAAATTGTTGTTCCTGATGACATCGTTGAAAACTGCGTCGAAACCATTATGCAAACGGCACAAACTGGCAAAATTGGTGATGGGAAGATCTTTGTTTATGATGTCGCTCGAGTGATCCGTATTCGAACTGGTGAGCAAGACGAAGAAGCAATTTAATAAATTAAGTTTATATGAAAATGCGGTAACGGAAAATACACAGGAATGGGATTAGAATTGTGTATTTATTATGCGAGCCCGTTACCGCTAAATTAGAAAACTACGAACATTTAACTAGTTAACCAATTTTCTTCAGTTAATATGTTTCATAGAATGCGCTTCTAAATAGAAGCGCATTTTTTATCGATTAGTTGAGGGGCAATACTTTGTGTGGGCCAAAACATTCATAGTGAATCGCATCGGCATTGACACCCATCGCAATTAACTGCTTACCTATGTGCTGCATAAAACCAACAGGGCCACAGAAATAAAACTGCATATTCGGTTGCTCAATCCATTCACGTACCAATTCTAAATTCATTAAACCTTCATATTGGTAATCAAACCCGAGGCGATCATCCTCTCTTGGTTGATTAAACCAAATCGCAGATTGGCTAATTTTCTGTTTTGCTAGTAGTTGTTGAATTTCGTGTCTGAAGGCATGAACTGCACCATTCTCAGCGGCATGGAACCAATTTACTTGTGCGCTGTGAGCTTGTTCTGTTAGATGATTTAACATACTTAACATTGGGGTTAAGCCAACCCCGGCGGAAATTAGCGTAACAGGTGTTGTATTATCAACATCGATAAAGAAATCCCCACATGGAGGTGCGAGATGCACGCTGTCACCTTCATTTAATTGTTGATGTAAGAAATTAGAAACGGTGCCTTGGTCTTCACGTTTTACCGCGATACGGTAGCTACGACCATTAGGTGCAGTCGTCAGTGAGTATTGGCGGATTTCTTGGTTTTCAAATCCCGGGTTGTTGACATAAATCGTGATATATTGGCCTGGTCGGTAATCAGCGACAGGTTGCCCATCGACAGGAACGAATTCAAAACTTGTGATCACATCACTTTGTGGTTGTTTTTGCGCTAATTTAAATTCACGTAAGCCTTCCCAACCCCCATCTTTATTTGCATTTTCTTGGTAAATTGCAGCCTCTCTACCAATAAAAATATCAGCTAAAACACCGTAAGCTTTTCCCCATGCATCAAGAACTTCTTGGCCGGGATTAAGGAGTTCATCAATGGCTGCAAGCAAGTTTTCCCCGACAATTGGGTAGTGCTCAGGTTTTATATTCAAACTGACATGTTTTTGTGCGATTTTTTCGACAGCTGAAATAAGCGCTTCAGGTGTTTCAATATGTACAGCATATGCGCAGATAGCATTGAAAAGGGCTTCACGTTGGTCCCCATTCATTTGGTGAGTCATGTTAAAAATATCTTTTAACTCAGGATGCTGTTTAAACATCCGATCATAAAAATGTGCGGTCAGTTTTGGCCCTGTTTCAGCAATGGCAGGAATGGTGGATTTAACAATGGCGATGGTTTGGCTATCTAGCATACAGGTGCTCCTGAATTATTTTCATGTTCTCGTTATCGTTAAGGTAAAGAGCTATTTTTGTAATATCAAAAATATCTCTTTGTACATCAGTGAGATAATATTATTTCATCTCAGTTAACCTCTATTTTTTGAGATCCATGAAGGCGATTTATAAAGATGTATTTTAAATACAACTTATAATATTTAAGGGTTTATGTAAAGACTCAAACCGGGAAAATAGGGTGAATTTAGGCACATAATGAGAAGGGGATTACAAATCTGGAGGTTTGTCCGTCAAAAATTAAAATTTGGGCTATTTTATAATGAAGCCTTCAGAAGCAAATGAAGTGAAAAAAATTAATGCAATCGTTTGCGTATATTTTTTCTTTAGGGCTATCTCAAGAGTGAAAAAGAGTTTACACTGTGTGTCATTGCGATGAATCGATTTTCAACCTATTGAATTGCTGAGGCAGGAGAAGCGAATGTTAAAGCGTGAAATGAATATTGCTGACTACGATCCAAAATTATGGGAAGCAATGGAGCAAGAAGTACAACGTCAAGAAGAACATATTGAATTAATTGCTTCTGAAAACTATACCAGTCCACGAGTCATGGAGGCTCAAGGTTCTCAGCTAACCAATAAATATGCAGAAGGCTATCCAGGTAAACGCTACTATGGTGGTTGTGAGCATGTTGATGTGGTCGAGCAATTAGCGATTGACCGTGCAAAAGCGCTATTTGGTGCTGACTACGCAAACGTACAACCACACTCAGGTTCACAAGCTAACGCCGCAGTTTACATGGCGTTATTACAACCAGGCGACACCGTTCTGGGGATGAACCTTGCACATGGTGGCCACTTAACCCACGGTTCACCAGTTAACTTCTCTGGTAAACTGTATAACATCGTACCTTATGGTATTGATGAAAGCGGTAAAATTGACTACGACGATATCAAAGCGCAAGCGGAAAAACACAAACCAAAAATGATTATCGGTGGTTTCTCTGCGTACTCAGGTGTGGTTGATTGGGCAAAAATGCGTGAAATCGCAGACGGTATTGGTGCTTACCTGTTTGTTGATATGGCTCACGTTGCAGGTTTGATTGCTGCGGGTGTTTATCCAAACCCCGTTCCTCATGCACACGTTGTGACGACAACAACACATAAAACTTTAGCGGGTCCACGTGGTGGATTAATTTTAGCTAAAGGTGGTGACGAAGAGTTGTATAAAAAAATCAACTCAGCGGTATTCCCTGGATCTCAAGGTGGCCCTTTAATGCATGTTATTGCAGGTAAAGCGGTTGCGCTGAAAGAAGCGATGGAACCTGAGTTTAAAGCTTATCAACAACAAGTTGCTAAGAATGCGAAGGCAATGGTCGATGTTTTCCAAAAACGTGGCTACAAAGTGGTATCTGGCGGAACTGAAAACCACTTATTCTTAGTTGATTTGGTTGATAAAGACATCACCGGTAAAGATGCAGATGCAGCGCTTGGCCGTGCGAATATTACTGTTAACAAAAACAGTGTGCCGAACGATCCTAAGAGCCCATTTGTAACGTCTGGTGTACGTATTGGTTCCCCTGCGATTACGCGTCGTGGCTTCAAAGAAGCAGAAGCAGGTGAGCTAGCTGGCTGGATGTGTGATATTCTAGACAATCTCAATGACGAAGCGACCATTGAGAGCGTGAAGCAAAAAGTATTAGCAATTTGCAAAAAACACCCAGTTTACGCATAACATAACGTAATATTAATTACCTAAACCCGCTTCTACATGTATGTATGAGCGGGTTTTTTGCATTGAAAAAACGGAGGAGTGATGGTCATTCCATCAACGCGTTGGCTAGCTATTGATTATTTTACCTACTTTTTTGCCTACAGTATTTTCTTACCATTTTGGTCAGTTTGGCTACAAGGTGAGGGAATTGATGCAGAAATGATAGGTGTTTTGTTAGGGGTAGGGCTCGCAGCTCGTTTCCTTGGCGCGATGTTTATTACTCCTTTAGTTAAAGAACCCTCGAAGTTGATCATGGCTTTACGCTTACTGGCAGGGCTTTCGCTCATTTTCTCTATTGGCTTCGCTCTGGGATCTCATTGGGCATGGTTACTATTTGTAATGATTGGGTTTAACCTATTTTTTGCGCCAATGGTTCCACTGGGAGATTCACTGGCAGGGACATGGCAAAAACAATTTACCTTTGACTATGGCAAGATCCGCGTCTGGGGGTCGATAGCTTTTATTATCGGCTCATCACTGATGGGGTATTTAGCGGGTGTTTGGGGTAATAAAGCCATCATGATGGCCTTGATAGTGAGCTGTTTAGCGTTATTATTAGGCGCAATGCTGAAGCCAGCAATTATGCCAATGGGGGCAGCGAAAGCGGATGGTGGTGATAAGGTTAGATTTAAACAATTGATTGCAGATAAAAATGTCGTTAGGTTTCTTATCTGTGTTACGTTACTGCAAGGGGCTCATGCGGCTTATTATGGGTTTGCTTCCCTATTTTGGAAAGAAGCCGGCTATTCAGATTTAGTCATTGGTAATTTATGGTCGCTCGGTGTCGTTGCTGAAGTCATTGTATTTATGTTAAGTCACCGTTTATTTAGACGTTGGAGTGCTCGCAATTTACTGCTGTTATCAGCCTTTTGTGGAATTATTCGTTGGGGCTTGATGGGCGCATTTACGGCATTACCGGTATTAATTGTGGTGCAAATTCTGCACAGTGGTACTTTTACAGTTTGCCACTTAGCGGCAATGCGTTTTATCAGCGCAAGAAAAGAAAATGAAATTATCCCATTACAAGGTATTTACTCTGCACTTGCGACTGGTGGTGGGTTAGCAGTACTGACAATTATTGTAGGGTACATTTATGAGCGAGTACCTGCACATCATGGCGTAGTTTTTTATTTAATGGCGCTTCTTGCTGTTCCTGCCTTATTTATTCGGCCTAAAGTGGTGGCTCAATCCTAAAATCACCAGCCAAGCTATAAAAGGTGTTAAAGCTATTTTATAGCTTGGTTTGGTATTGAATTTGTTTTCCAGTGTCATCAACGCAAATTTTTTGCAAGGCTGGCAACGCCATCCCTCTTTCGAACAATCGCCATGTCGATTGCTTCCCGCTGTATTTGCGATTGCCACAATAAATAGAGTTGATAATAAAAATGGCAAATCATAGATAATGACTTGCCATTGAGATATGAATTATAACTTATAAGCTTGGTAGGAATGTCGTAAATACAGGCATAAAAGTGACTAAGAGTAATACGATAATTAATGTTAAGAATAATGGCATAACTTCACGAATAAAATCAGCAATACGCACGCCCGTAATCGATGTAGCCACAAACATGACTGTTCCCATTGGTGGTGTTAAACAGCCGATAGCTAAATTAAGGATCATGACAATACCAAAATGGATAGGGTCAATTCCTAAAAGTTTTACTGTAGGCATTAATAATGGAACAAGGACAATAATTGCGGCATTACCCTCAATAAACATACCTAGAACTAAGAGCACAGCATTGACAATCATTAAGAAAACATATGGATTGTCAGAGAAATTGGTCATCATTCTGGCGACATCTTGCGCCACTTGCTCATTCGTCAATACCCAAGCTAATGCAGAGCAAGTCATGATAATCAACATAATACTTGCTGTTGAACGAGCTGTTTCTAAAAATGAGGCTGCAATGTCTTTTAACTTCATTTCACGATAAAAGAAAGTGCCAATTACAATAACGTAAAGTACTGCAATCGCGCCCGCTTCTGTCGGTGTAAAGATACCAAAACGAATTCCACCAATAATAACGAGGACTAAAAGGAACGCAGACATCGCTCCCTTACCTGTCTGATAAACTTCAGCAAATGTCGGAGCTTTATCTCTAGCCGGTTTGTATCCACGTTTTTTGGCAATAAGATAAATGGCAAACATTAAAGCAACGCAGCACATTAAACCGGGAATAATCGCAGCCATGAACATCTTGCCAATAGAAACATCAGCAACAAATCCATAGATGATTAATGCAATACCGGGTGGAATAATAGGTGTTATTAATGACCCTGCAGCAGTAACAGCAGCTGAGAAGCTTTTGCCATAACCTAATTTGGTCATCTCTGGCACTAGCATTTTAGATAGCATTGCACAGTCAGCAAGGTTAGATGCAGAAAGCCCACCCATCATTGTACTTAATAATACGTTAGACTGGGCAAGTCCCCCTGGATAGTGACCAGACAGTGTGCCAGTAAATTTTAACATTCGGCTAGTGATACCGGTGTAATTTAAAAGATTACCTAGCAAAATGAAAAAAGGGATTGCGAGTAATGTGACATTTTCTCCAGCCCCAATAATGCGCTGAACGGCAATAAGCGGAGAGATATCGCCGACAGAAAAGAAATAAGTGAGCAATGCAATAAGCACACTTAAAAAAATAGGAACATTAATTAAAAAACAAAATATTAATACGATACAGGCGATAACTACTGACATGGTTTATCTCCTTTAATTAATTTACTCATGTCTTCCAGTAAATGTTGAATAGAAAATAACACCATGATGGATGCGCCAATGGGTACAGAAAGGTCGATATAATAATAAGACACACCAATAATCGGTGTTATTTTGTCTTCTGCGATAATCGAGAGTTCATATCCAAGATACCCAAAAATAGATAAAGCAATAATGGCCATAATATGAGTGATAACCGCAATAGCTAATTGTACTTTTTCAGGAAATAAAGAGGTAATCGCATCAATACTGACATGCATTCTTTTACCCGCAGCGGATGCTGCACCAATCATCACCAACCAAATGTAGCAAATGATTAAAACTTCCTCACTCCACATTAAAGGGTCATTAAGAAGCCAGCGCATGAATACAGCAAGAATAGTAATAATGACAATAGCGGCAACGGCAAGTGATGCCACTATATCACTTAATTTCCCCAGAAATTTAAACATAAAAAATCCTTGCGAGAACAATAGTTAACCATTTGTGTTGTTAAAATATTGGCGGTAAGCACCGCCAAGTCATAGGGTTAATTATTAATAATATCTTGAGTTTGTTGATATAAGTTCGCAGACCATTCAGGGAACTCATTATAGAAAGGTTTAGATTTTTCTTTGAAGAGCGCTCTATCTACTTCAACAACCGTAACGCCTTCATTTTTCATTTTCTCAATAATTTCTTTTTCTTGCTGTAGGACTAAATCTGTTAAGAATTGCCCAGCTTCATTACCTGATTCAACTAAAGCCTGTTGGATATTTTCGGGTAATTTATCATACGTTTTACTGCCCATGACTAAGTTGGTCACGTTCTCTACATGGCCCGTTAGGATCAAGAACTTAGCTGCTTCATGGTGTTTTTGCCCATATAGCACTGGGATTGGGTTTTCTGCACCGTCAATAATTTTAAGATTAAGTGCAGTATAAACTTCAGCTAAAGGTAATGGAGTAGGGGTGGCACCCATTGCCTCTAAACCTTTAATTTGAATTTTATTATTAGGAACGCGAATTTTTAAACCTTTTAGGTCATCTGGGGTTTGGATCATTTTATTGGCTAAGATATGGCGTGAACCATATAGCCAATCTTTAGAAACGACATGAAGGCCTTTTTTATCTAACTGTTGTTCTAAAGAACCATACCAAGGTGAGGCGTTCAATTTAAAAATATCTTTATAAGATAGTCCTAAATAGGGTCCAAACATAATGCCGTAATCAGGTACATAATCAGAGAAGAAAGCGCCATCCGCTAAAGTAATTAGTGGGCTACCTAACTTCATTTGTTCGATGACATCCTTTTTGGACCCTAATTGCGAACTTGGATAAGGGATCAATTCACCTTCGCCATTGGTTTTTTCATTGAATTTTTTTGCCCATTCGTGGATCGCTAAGTCAAATGGTTCACCGGGGTTATTTTCATAAGCAACTTTTAGCTTATATTTAGCATCTGCAAATGCTGCTCCTGTCATGCTGCCCATTAATAGCATTGTGCTGAGTGTTAAGCTAAGAAGTGTTTTTCCGTTTAATGTGCTCAGTTTCATAAATGTATCTCCTGTAGGGGGATTTATTGTTTTAAGTATTTATTATTTGTTTCTAACAAACGTATTTTTTGCGTAGCATTGATTCTGTACCATGACTCAGAATTTCAGTAATTTTCTGGCTCACATCATCCTGTAATTTTGGTATTTCGTTGAGGTTCAATCCCCATAAATCAGACATCGCTAGCACATTTTCAGTAAGTTGTTTTACATTTGAGTCATAGAGTTCGTTCCAAGCTTTAAAGCGTTCCAGTAAATAATCATCATCATTTAAAGGAATGGGCTGTCCAGCCTGTTCTCCGCGATAGAAAACAATCAACGCAGCAAGTGAAAATGAAATGCAATAAGGGATTTTATTGTATTGATTAACGTAAGAGATTAATTGGGGCAATAAGCGAGTTTTAAATTTAGTGAGTGAGTTAAGCGAAATTGACATTAACTCATGTTCTATATATGGGTTATTAAAACGGTCAATCACTGCGGAAGCAAAAGCCGTGAGCTCTGAAGGGCTTTGAGATAAAACAGGAATAACTTCATTATCAATTAAATCTTTAATGAAAGATAAAAAAACGGGATTAGTAGTGACATCACGGACAGTCCTAATGCCTGCTAAGTAAGCAACAGGAACCATCGCAGTGTGTGCACCATTCAAGATTGCCACTTTGCGCTCTTTATAGGGTTTTATATCATCGACCACTTTGATATTTAATGGTAATTCATTTAGTTTTAGTTTCTGTTCTAATACTTTTGGCCCTTGAATGACAAACAAATAGAAATATTCAGCCGTGACGAGAAAATCGTCTTTATAACCTAATTCTTTTTCCAGTTTTTCAATTTCATTTTTTGGGTAACCTGTAACAATTCTATCGACTAATGTAGAACAAAATGTATTACTGTCATTTAGCCAAGTAATGAAATCTGCGGGAAGTTTCCAGTCTTGCGCATGTTTATTTACAAACTCTTGTAGTTTATCGCCATTATAGTCAATTAACTCACAAGGGATGATGAACAATCCTTTGCTAGTATCACCATTAAAATATTGAAAGCGGTGAAATAAGAATTGTGTAAGTTTAGCTGGGAAACTACTTGCTGGTGTGTCTTCTAGACGTACATCGTGCTTATATACGATCCCGGCTTCGGTTGTGTTAGAGAATATCCATTGTAAGTCGGGATTTTCTGCACACTTTAAATATTTATCATATTCAGAGTAAATAAGTATTTCACGATTAACTGAATTAATTATTCTTATATTAGAAACGCTTTGTTTTTGTTCATTAATTCCTCTGGTGATGGCGGTATAAAGTCCATTTTGTTGATTAATTGAGGGATGTGATGAGTCAATTGGTCTAACAATAGTAATACCACTATTGAAGTCTGTTTTTTCATTCAGTTGATCAACCATCCAGTCGATAAAAGCACGTAGAAAATTGCCTTCTCCGAATTGCAGAATTCTCTCTGGGTATTGCTTGCTAGCCATTGACTGTCGATTTAAGTAATCCATGACCATTCCTCTAGTTATTATGTGTATTAATCATCTGGTGTTGACTCAGACTAGAAGTATTTTTTTCTATGGACTATTAATTGAATCAATTTTGTGGAACGAATGGCTTTTTCATGTTTTTAATGTGTTTTTTATCAGTTAAAAACAGGTGGTTTGTTGATGTATAAAATTCATTTTATGATAAGCTACTTTAAGTTATTGAAAAATAGCGCGATTTATTCCGTATCTTATTTATGGTAAATAATGGCTTTATAATTAAGTTGTTTTTTTACTGAAAAATTCAGGTTTGTGTTTGATGCATACAATGTTCGATCAAAAGAAAGGTTGTTATTGGCCATCCATTGGCCTTGGGAGGTTAGTGTTACTTATTCATAAGTTTGCTGTATAGAGTTGATCATCGTTCGTTTAGCGGTATCTAAATGGTGACGAAGTTCATTCATCGCAACAATATCATTACGACTAATTAAAGCACTTAAAATGGTCATATGTTCTTCAATTGCCAGTACATTTCTTTCTTTTAAGTCAGATTCATCCCACTGGTATTGAAAGTGGAATATTACAGTGATGATTTCAAGAGACTGACTGAAAAATGGGTTGTTGGCACCCGATAAAATAAGGCTATGTAGCTCATAATCGAGTTGGGAAAAGTCGCGGTAATTGATAGTCACTGTTTCGCGCAGTGTTCTATGCTTAAGTAATAGCTCTTTTGCTAAAATCCAACGGTGGTCATCTGCGGGTAAATTTAAAAAGTGCGTAAGGGCATTGGTTTCTAGTAATTCTCTGAACTCAAAGAGTTTTTCTGCATACTCGCGCGAAAACTTCATCATGTGCCAATTTCCTCGGTGGGTGTTTTTAATTAACCCATAACGAGAAAACTCCACTAAAAATTCACGGACAACGCTAGAGCTCACATGGCTTTTTTTCGCCAATTGTAACTCAGTAAAAGTATCTCCGGGCATCAATTCTTTGCGTTTAATCATTTGGTAAAACGCTTTTTCGAATAAGACGATTTGTTGATCTGGAAGGCTTGACTCAACTGGGAAAAAATCAGTTTTATTGGGATAGCGAATGACATGGTAGTCATTCCCTTGTTTTTCAATGATTTTCTTTTCTAATAAATATTCAAGGGTATGTCTAACGGTAGTTCGGCTGATATTAAACATTTCCGCTAAAGAAGATTGTGATGGGAAGGGGGACGTTAATAAATTTTTATGAATTGCATCTAAAAATTCGTTAATTGACCCATAACGTATATTTTTACTCCTCACCATTTAACTGCCCCTTAAGCTGTTTTTTATTCTTTAAAGACCGATTTAAAACCGATTTAAAAACATTTAATCACAAAATTCGGTTGCTAAGTATCTAGTCTATGTTTTTTAAATTAAAAAAGACAGATAAATTGACGGAGGAAAATATGAAACAATTGATTTGCCAGGAACCTAAAAAATTAGTCTATCAAGACGTTGCTGAACCTACAGTTAAAGTTGGGCACGTAAAAATAAAAATACATGCCGTTGGAATATGTGGAACAGATATTCACGCCTGGGGAGGAAATCAGCCATTTTTCCAGTATCCACGCGTATTAGGCCATGAAATTTCTGGCACTATTTGCGAGGTTGCTTCTGATGTCACTCAATGGAAAGTTGGGCAGCGTGTTGCCGTGATGCCTTATGTTGCTTGCTATGAGTGCGGGGCTTGCAAAAGTGGTAAAACAAATTGTTGTGAAAAAATTTCGGTGATTGGGGTTCATGAAGATGGTGGTTTTTGTGAGTTCTTAAACGTCCCACAAAACAACGTGTTAGCCATTGCGGATACCGTTACTGATATTGATGGGGCGTTAATTGAACCGTTTTCGATTAGTGCTCATGCAGTGAGACGCGCACAAGTTAAGCCTCAAGATACTGTTCTAGTCGTAGGGGCTGGTCCGATAGGGCTTGGTGTTGCTGCGATTGCTAAAGCAGACGGTGCTAACGTATTAGTTGCTGACACCAGTGAGGCTCGTCGTCAACATGTTGAAAAGGTATTAGGTTTAACAACGTGTGACCCAGCGAGTGAAAATTACTTATCAAGTATTGAAAGCCATTTTTCAGGGATGCTTGCAGAGAAAGTCATTGATGCAACGGGGAATCAACACGCAATGAACACTGCGGTGAATTTAATTCGCCATGGTGGTTTGATTGTTTTTGTTGGGCTATTTAAAGGTAATTTATCGTTTCCAGATCCTGATTTTCATAAGAAAGAAACAACAATGATGGGAAGTCGCAATGCGACGCTTGAAGATTTCAATAAAGTGGCAAGGTTGATGGCGGAAGGAAAGCTCGCGAGTGAAATGATGCTAACTCATCAATTTGATTTTAATTCTATTGGTAATAGTTATGAGCAAGACGTGATTAATAACCGTGAGTTAATTAAAGGCGTTATCTTATTTTAATACGCATTAAACGGTTTAATCAGTAAAAAAACACCCACACAAAACAGTCGAATTGTGTGGGTGTTAAAATTCAATACGTTGTCGAATTAGCGTTTTAATGCTTCCGATAACTCATCTTTCATGACGGACAGTATGTCTCTAACAACGCGTGGGCTACCAGCGACTAAGTTACCAGATGCGATATAATTATGGCCGCCAATAAAGTCAGTCATGATACCGCCAGCTTCACGCATGATTAGTTCACCGCCTAAGAAATCCCATGGTTTTAAGCCGATCTCAAAGAATGCATCAACACGACCAGAAGCAACATAGCATAAATCCAGGGCTGCAGAACCGGTACGACGGAAATCAGCACACTTATCGAACATTGCAGTCATGATATTCATATATACCGCAGCGTGTTGTTTTTGTTTAAAAGGAAAACCTGTCGCAACGATAGCGCCATCAAGATCACGTTTTTCATCGATACGAATACGATAACCGTTAAGTTGAGCGCCTTGTCCACGTACTGCGCTAAATAATTCATTACGCATTGGGTCGTAAACAACAGCAACTTCAGTACGGCCTTTAACGCGTACAGCGATAGAAACAGAAAAATGAGGGAGACGTTTTGTGAAGTTGGTAGTGCCATCCAGTGGATCGATTACCCATTGAATATCATCATCTTTACCAATTAACTCACCACTTTCTTCAGTGATAATAGTGTGCTCTGGATATGACTTGCGGATGATTTCAATAATCAGCTGCTCAGATTCTTGGTCAACGTTAGTCACGAAATCGTTAGTGCCTTTCTGAGTCACTTTGATATTACTAGGCATTTCATAGTTTTTAGCTATGTGATTACCGGCCTTACGTGCTGCACGTATGGCGATGTTAAGCATCGGATGCATGGGCTTTTTCCACTGGAATGTTAAAGAACGAAAAACTGGAGTGCCGAAGTATATAGATGTTCGTCACAATAAGCAATTTTGTGTTAAGCTATTGCGATAATTTTTTCATTAAACGTATAAACCATGCTAGATAATATCCGTATTGTTCTTGTTGAAACCTCACACACTGGTAATATGGGCTCAACTGCCCGTGCAATGAAAACCATGGGGCTTTCTAATCTGTACCTCGTTAATCCTCTTGTTGAACCTGATTCACATGCTATTGCACTTTCTGCCGGGGCGAGTGATGTTATTGGTAATGCGACAATCGTTAAAACCCTCGATGAAGCCTTAGAAGGCTGTAAGTTAGTGATCGGCACCAGTGCCCGTTCTCGCACCTTGTCTTGGCCAATGGTTGAGCCGCGTGAGTGTGGTGTTAAATCTGTTGAGCAATCCAAAGAATCCCCCGTTGCTATCGTTTTTGGCCGTGAGCGAGTGGGTTTGACCAACGAAGAACTACAAAAATGTCAGTATCATTTGTATATCCCCACGAACCCAGAATACGGCTCTTTGAATTTAGCGATGGCGGTTCAATTGGTAAGTTATGAGATACGCATGGCGCATCTTTCAATGGATGAAAAAAACACGGTAATTTCAACAGATGATGAGGTAGAATACCCGCCATCAGAAGATGTTGAGCGTTTTTATGTTCATCTTGAAAGTGTATTGAATGAATCTGGTTTTATTCGTAAAGCGCACCCTGGCTTAATTATGAATAAATTGCGTCGTTTATTCACACGTGCACACATCGAAACCCAAGAGTTACATATCCTGCGGGGTATTTTAACGTCGATGGAAAAATGGGCGAAAAAGTGAGGCGAAATCCACGGTAAAAACAGGTGAATAATACTTGAGTAAATTAGTCAGGTAAATAGTTGACTAAATTACTCAGGAATGTCACAATCTGACCATAATTTACCATGGAGTAATATGTTATGAGACTCACTTCCAAAGGGCGTTACGCAGTAACTGCGATGTTAGATGTCGCATTACACTCTCAGTCAGGTCCCGTGCCTTTAGCGGACATTTCTGAACGTCAGGGGATTTCCCTCTCTTATCTTGAGCAACTTTTTTCTCGTTTACGTAAAAACGAGTTGGTTTCGAGTGTTCGCGGCCCAGGTGGCGGTTATTTGCTTGGTAGAGACGCAGACCAAATCTTTGTTGCTGAAGTAATCGCTGCGGTAGATGAATCTGTTGACGCCACACGTTGTCAGGGTAATAAAGAAGGTTGTCAAAATGGCGACCGCTGCTTAACTCATGCACTGTGGCGTGATTTAAGTGACAGAATTACAAGTTTCCTAAGCAGCATTAGCCTTGATGAACTGGTTAAAAACCAAGAAGTCATGGTTGTTGCTGATAGACAAGATAACGAACAGCGTAAAACCATGCCAAATGGGATCACACCTGAATCGATTATCAATGTACGTGCTTAAAAAATATTAAAATAATTGCAGTCGGTACATCTCGGTGAGTGGTTAGACGAAGATCTAGTTTCCGCCATTTGTATCTTTAAAAATTAAAGTCAAGTTAGCTTGTCTTTTGGAGTAAGTGAGCAATGAAATTACCAATTTATCTTGATTATTCAGCAACAACACCGGTTGACCCGCGTGTGGCTGAAAAAATGATGCAATGTTTAACAATGGATGGGAACTTTGGTAACCCAGCATCCCGTTCTCACCGTTTCGGCTGGCAAGCGGAAGAAGCGGTAGATATTGCTCGCAATCAAATCGCTGAATTAGTGGGTGCTGACCCACGTGAAATCGTGTTTACTTCAGGCGCAACTGAGTCTGATAACTTAGCGATTAAAGGCGCTGCTAATTTCTATAAAAAGAAAGGCAACCACATTATTACCTGTAAAACGGAACACAAAGCCGTTTTAGATACCTGCCGCCAATTAGAGCGTGAAGGTTTTGAAGTGACTTACCTGTCACCGCAAAGCAACGGTTTAATTGCTATGCAAGACCTACAAGACGCTATCCGCGAAGACACTATTTTAATTTCTATTATGCATGTTAATAATGAAATTGGTGTAGTGCAGGATATCGAAGCTATTGGTGAATTATGCCGTAGCAAAGGGATTATTTTCCACGTCGACGCAACTCAAAGCGTGGGCAAATTGCCTATCGACCTAAATACGTTAAAAGTCGATTTAATGTCGTTCTCTGCGCACAAACTTTATGGGCCAATGGGTATTGGTGCACTGTATGTTCGCCGTAAACCACGAATTCGCCTTGAAGCGCAACAGCACGGCGGTGGTCATGAACGCGGTATGCGTTCTGGGACATTACCAGTACACCAAATCGTGGGTATGGGCGAAGCTTATCGTATTGCCAAAGAAGAAATGGCAGCGGAATCTGAGCGCTTACGCGGTTTACGCCTGCGTTTATGGAACGGCATTAAAGATATCGAAGAAGTTTACCTCAATGGTGATTTAGAACACGGTGCGCCGCACATTCTGAACGTCAGCTTCAACTATGTTGAAGGTGAATCACTGATGATGTCATTAAAAGATTTGGCTGTATCTTCAGGCTCGGCATGTACTTCTGCAAGCCTAGAACCTTCTTATGTACTGCGCGCTTTAGGGATGAATGATGAGCTGGCACATAGCTCAATCCGTTTCTCTTTAGGTCGTTTCACGACAGAAGAAGAAATTGACTATGCAATCAAAATGATTCATGGCGCAATTGGCCACTTACGCGAGCTGTCTCCTTTATGGGAAATGTTTAAAGACGGCGTAGATCTTAACAGCATCGAATGGTCTCACCATTAATCAGACGGTTTCAGGAGTTTAAAAATGGCTTACAGTGAAAAAGTTATCGATCATTATGAAAATCCACGCAACGTTGGTTCGTTTGACAACAGCGACCCAAGCGTCGGTAGTGGTATGGTAGGTGCACCTGCCTGTGGTGACGTCATGAAATTACAGATTAAAGTAAATGATGACGGCATTATTGAAGATGCACGCTTTAAAACTTATGGTTGTGGTTCAGCAATTGCATCAAGTTCACTGGTGACTGAGTGGATGAAAGGCAAAAGTTTGGATGAAGCTGAGTCAATCAAAAATACAGCAATTGCAGAAGAGTTAGAATTACCACCAGTGAAAATTCACTGTTCAATTCTAGCGGAAGACGCAATTAAAGCTGCTATTGCTGATTACAAAAGCAAACGCCAAAGCAAATAAATTTTTAATCAGTCTATAGGGCAACCCATATTAATAAATAACAACAAGTTATCGTCCTATAACTGGCACAATACCCATGGCCTCTAGGCTAAACATCGCTGAGTTTCTTAGTTTGGAAATAAATGGGTATAAAATAATTTGAAGGCGGATGCGACTCATGAGTAGCATCTGCCTTGTTTGTTTCTAAAGTGAGGTTTGCAATGTCTATTTCTCTTACAGAAAGTGCTGCGCTGCGTATTCAATCTTTTCTGCAAAATCGTGGAAAAGGTGAAGGTTTGCGTTTAGGTGTAAGAACTTCAGGTTGTTCAGGAATGGCTTATGTTCTTGAGTTTGCTGATACAATCA
Organism: Providencia sp. PROV032; assembly: GCF_028484875.1. Taxonomy (NCBI): domain Bacteria; kingdom Pseudomonadati; phylum Pseudomonadota; class Gammaproteobacteria; order Enterobacterales; family Morganellaceae; genus Providencia; species Providencia sp. PROV032. The sequence goes on along the minus strand of NZ_JAMPSX010000022.1, from coordinate 3,082 downwards.
ATGAAGAAGACACAGTTTTTGAAGATAAAGGTGTGAAAGTCATTATCGATGGCAAGAGCATTGTTTATCTTGATGGCACTGAGCTGGATTTTGTGAAAGAAGGCTTAAACGAAGGGTTTAAATTTAATAACCCTAACGTCAATAGCGAATGCGGATGCGGTGAAAGTTTTCACGTATAATGCGTTCAATTAAGCCTAATTTTCGGCCAGTCTCACTAATATAAGCAATTTGCATGTTAGTGGTATTGGTAACCGGTTCGAGAAACTGAGCACTTATGGATTACTTTACTCTTTTTGGGTTAACTCCCATTTATGCCATTGATAATGAACAACTGACGCTACGTTTTCAAGATTTACAGCGTCAATACCATCCTGACCGTTTTGCTACCTGCTCTGAACAGGAAAAAATGCAAGCACTGCAAAAAGCAGCAACCATTAATGCTGCCTACCAAGCCCTTCGTCATCCGCTAAAACGTGCGGAATATATGCTTTCATTGCATGGTTTCGACATTAATAACGAACAACATACTATGCATGATACGGCATTCTTGATGGAGCAGCTTGAGTTACGTGAAGAACTAGACAATATTGAGAATAGCGCTGATGCACTTGATCTATTGGCTAAATTTATGCAAAACGTCAAACAAATGCAGCAAGCACGAAGCGCACTGATGGTGACAGAGTTAGATGCCATGCAGTGGGAAAAAGCCGCTGATACCGTACGTAAACTACGTTTTCTCGATAAGCTTCAGCAGCAAGCTGAGCAACTCGAAGAACGGTTACTAGATGAATTTTAAGAGAAAACGATTATGGCGTTACTACAAATCAGCGAACCCGGTATGACAGCAGCTCCGCATCAACGCAAATTGGCGGCAGGCATTGATTTAGGTACCACCCACTCTTTGATTGCAACAGTGCGTAGTGGTGAAGCTGCGGCTTTGCCAGATAACCAAGGCCGCTTTTTATTACCATCGGTTGTTAATTATCAGCCTGCAAGCAAATTAGTGGGATGGGATGCGAAGCAACTTGCGGAGCAAGACCCAGTGAATACCATTATTTCAGTTAAACGTATGATGGGGCGCTCATTGGCGGATATTCAAAAACGTTATCCTGATTTGCCGTATCAGCTGAGTGCGAGTGAAAATGGCTTGCCGTTTATCCAAACGGCTGCCGGCCAAGTAGATCCTATTCAAGTTTCTTCGGATATATTGAAAACGTTAGCAAAACGCGCTGAAGAAACATTGGGTGGGGAAATGGATGGCGTAGTGATCACGGTTCCTGCCTATTTTGATGATGCCCAGCGCCAAGGCACGAAAGATGCGGCTCGTCTTGCAGGCTTACACGTGTTACGCCTATTGAATGAGCCGACTGCGGCTGCAATTGCCTACGGATTAGATTCTGGACAAGAAGGCGTGATAGCGGTTTATGATCTCGGGGGTGGGACTTTTGATGTCTCTATTTTGCGCCTGAGTCGCGGTGTTTTTGAGGTCTTAGCGACAGGTGGCGATACCGCACTTGGAGGCGATGATTTTGACCAAGTACTGGCACAGTGGATCGCAGAGCAGGCAGGAGTTTCATTACAAGGTGACCATCAGTTAAATCGTCAATTACTTAATGTGGCGACAGAAACCAAAGTCATGCTCAGTGACGCGGACGCTGCGACAATCAAACTTGCTAATTGGCAAGGGGAAATCCGTCGCGAGCAGTTTGAAGCGCTTATTGAAACCCATGTTAAACGCACACTAATGGCTTGTCGCCGTGCGTTAAAAGATGCAGGTGTTGAAGCGCAAGAGGTGCTGAACGTTGTCATGGTTGGTGGCTCGACTCGCGTACCCTTAGTACGCCAGAAAGTCGGCGATTTTTTCGGTAAGTCACCACTGACATCTATCGACCCAGATAAAGTGGTAGCGATTGGTGCCGCCATTCAAGCGGATATCTTAGTAGGGAACAAACCCGACAGCGAAATGTTGTTATTGGACGTGATCCCGTTATCCCTTGGCCTAGAGACCATGGGGGGGTTGGTTGAAAAAGTGATCCCGCGTAATACGACGATCCCAGTTGCTCGCGCTCAAGAATTTACCACCTTTAAAGATGGGCAAACGGCGATGAGCGTTCATGTGGTGCAAGGTGAACGCGAAATGGTAGCTGATTGTCGTTCATTAGCTCGCTTCACCTTGCGTGATATCCCTGCAATGGCTGCAGGTGGCGCACATATTCGTGTTACTTTTCAAGTGGATGCGGATGGGCTATTAAGTGTTAGCGCTATGGAAAAGTCCACTGGCGTAGAAGCCTCTATTCAAGTTAAGCCATCGTATGGGTTAACAGATAACGAAATTTCAAACATGATTAAAGATTCAATGACTAACGCGCAAGATGACTTAAATGCGCGCCGCTTAGCGGAGCAAAAAGTTGAAGCTGCAAGAGTGCTTGAAAGTTTAACGAGCGCATTAGCCCAAGATGGCAATTTACTGACGCCAGAAGAAGAGTCAGAAATTGATAATGCGGTCAATGAGTTAATTAAAGCGGTTGAGGGCACTGACCCAATCGTAATTGAAAATGCCATTAAACAACTGGATAAGCAATCGCAGGAGTTTGCAGCGCGTCGTATGGATACCTCCATTCGACAAGCGTTGTCAGGCCATTCTGTGGATGAGATATAATTATGCCGAAAATAGTTTTTTTACCTCATAGTGATTTATGTCCAGACGGTGCTGTTGTTGAAGCACAAGAAGGCGAGTCTATTTTAAATGTTGCACTACGCAGCGGTATTGAGCTTGAGCACGCTTGTGAAAAATCCTGTGCTTGCACAACCTGTCATTGTATCGTTCGTGAAGGTTTTGATTCACTGGAAGAGAGTAGTGAGTTAGAAGACGATATGTTAGACAAAGCGTGGGGATTAGAGCCTGAAAGCCGTTTAAGTTGTCAGGCGTTAGTGACGGATGAGGATTTAGTGGTAGAGATACCCAAATATACTATTAATCACGCCCGCGAACACTAATGCTCGTTATATTTCGCGTTGTAGGGGTGTTGGCTTCTTTCAAGCACTTGGGTCACATACTTTTGTATGCTCCCCAAGATACTCT